>JANQTT010000070.1 GCA_030731565.1 Rickettsiaceae bacterium
AATTTTCATTACAATTTTCGCTCTCAGGGGGTCAATAGTTGATTACAATTTACAAGATGCGAATAAAATCAAGGGTGTTATTAAAGATATAATCAATAGTGGCGATCGCCTAAAGACCTATGTTCATGGTATGACTGATTTATCAAAACTATCTACTCTTACTTATGAGTTGAATAAACAGCCGCTAAATTTAAGCAAATTAGTTAGAGAGCGTACGATGCTTTATAAGAAAATATTCTCAGACGAAACTCCAACAGAATTTAAGCTTAACATCGCAGATGGTATAGTAGCTTCTTGTGATAAGTATTATATGACTCAAGCCATTGACAATTTAATTAGCAATGCGGCAATTTACGGCAAAGGCAAACCTATCACTATAAATTTAGGCGAGGTGCCTGGTAATAATGTACGGTTTGAAATTATTGATCAAGGAATTGGTATTCCACAAGATGAGTTAATTACTATATTCAATACATTCACAGTAAGCTCAAAAACTAAAACGCCAGCTGGAGGACGAGGTATTGGGTTGGCTTTGATTGAAAAAATTATCAAGATCCATGACGGAAAGATCTGGGCTGAGAGTGACAACTATTCAGGGTCAAGCTTTTACTTCACTGTGCCAATAAGCTAGGGTCAAGCATCTTGTTTACGAAGAATCTAATATGGTCTATAAGTTTCATTAAACATACAAACAATTTTCTTACCAGCTCTTAGGATAAGTTTCTTAAATACTTGCTCTACGATGACCAAATTGCTGTTATTAGGATCTAAACGAAAATTAACCATTGATTCCATAAGCTCTTCATCTACAGCAAATATCGCTGGGATTTCATTGTTTTTGTCTCTGAATTGTAGATAGGTGAATTCGCCGTCATCAAAGATCTTAATAGGGGCGATTTCTTCATTGCCGCTTATAGAGTAATAGAAATTAAAATTCTCTGGATGATTTAGATCAGGTCCTTTGCTAGAGCTTTTAGCAAAAGTCCGAAGATGATCCTCTTCTTCCTCATCAGGATATATAAATTTTACATTAAACACCATACCAGGATCGCGAATATCTGTTGTTTCCTCAGCATATAGTTCAAAGAAATAGGTGCGTTTATTAGTAATTAAAGTGAGGTTAGTGGTTGCTTCTGGTTCCATGGGTTTGATAAATATCCTATGACCTGCTGGAACTATTTGCCATGAAGTTGTGTCTCCCATAGAAATACTTACAACTTCTTCGTTGCTAGCTAGTTCAATACTGGCTTGATAACCGTAATATCCAGTAAATTTAAATACATCATCAGGATTATATACCATGACTCTGATCCTACTATCGACAGGAGTTGGTCTTGATTCTCTGATTGCAAAGGCATTAGAGGCCGTAAAAAATGTCACTAAAAGCGTGATAATACCAAATCCAATTTTTAAACGAGATAACAAATTTTGCTGATTACCAATATGCTGGTTTACACTTACATGATGCGCAAAATTAGCATGAAATGGTATTCCAGGTAATATCTCTGCCGAGTCATTTGTTTCTAGGATCTGCAGGTTATTTAATCTGAGACTTTTTACAAAACTAAAATTAGAAATTAATGAAGCACTAAAGTTATTTAATTTTGAAGTTGGTATAATTAAATTTTTCATGATTTATTCGTTTTTTTATCCTTTAATAGTTTTAGCTGATAATCTATTATTGTGAAGTTAAATCGTGCCCCTGATGGTAAGTTTGTATTAATATCATCTACTTCTAAATCAATTGTGGCTTGCCAAATTGCATCTTCGATAACTTCATTGGCTGCATTTTCTGCTATTGAATTAAACTCAATCAAGGCTTTATTAGGGCTAGGGTATTGTGCTGAAATGATAGTAATTTTCCTCTTTGCACCTTTTTGATAGCGCATTATAGGTGAAGATGGGTTATCAATGTTCATATAATTATAAAATCGACGAAAGACTATACGTGTTGAATTATTTTTTATGTAAACAAATTGCTTTTTTAGATTATCATAGTTATAGCTTTCTCTTTTTAAAACATAGTTCCTGATTAGAACATCAATGATTGAGGCTAGCGGACTATTTTCTATTTGATTGGCTCTAGTTATTTGTGCAGATTTATTAGCTGAAGTATCAGCGGTAATAGAATATTTTACCTGTATTACAGAAGGAAATAGAGAATTAATATTAATTACAACCCCTATAAATAAGGCGCAAATTACTGCACTAAGGATTAATATAAACGATCTTTGAGAGAAAGGATGAATGTATTTGTACTTATACCATTCCTTTGCATCAGCGAAATACTCCCCAGATTTAATGTAATCTTGTAATGATTTATATATGGGTTCCATTAAACCTTTAATTTTTTAAAAGTAAAAATTATTTACTCATTGATTGTATAACTTCTAGATGAAAATTATAGATATTTTTTCACCAAACCATCAGATAAGAGAACAAATATAGTACATGTGGTATACCGAACATACATTAAGAGCTAAATCGCCTAAGTTATGAATAAGAAGTAAAAATTAGAACTGAAAAAATTACTGCGTCCATGGGAAGATTGCTGTTAGTAGAAAATAACTTGCAAGGAGTAATAATATGTATGAAGTATACGCCAGTTTTTCACATATAAATTAATGAAAACACATAACAACACTACCTATTTTATAAAATCGATAAGCAGTGTTGCTGTAGCCTTTTGGACCTGTTTATAATAAAGCAGATTTTAGTGGTAGCTAAATAGAAATTTAGTTAGCAAAAGCACAAAGTGCTTATTTTTTGCCATGTCCATCGTGCTTACCACCATGATCCTTATCCCCATGATCGTCGCCATGATGTTTGTCACCATGCTCCTCACCATGATGTTTACCGCCATGCTCATGGCCGTGATCTTTTGCAGCTTTTTCTACCATGGTTGGTACTGCTGGTGCAGCTTTTTTTGCTGGTTCTCCTTGAGCTGTTGTCATACCTAGTGCTATTACAACACAACTTATTCCTAGTGCTAGCTTAGATTTTTTCATACAAGTGATCCTTTAAATAATTAATAAACATGTTGTCAGCTTATTGCTAACCTTATGGATTGTAATTTTTAATTATTTAATATTCCATTAAATAGTCAAAAATCAAAGTATTTTTTTTGATTCATTGAGAAAAATGCTTAATCTACTTATATAATGTCATTGGCCAGTTATAATGACCCACCCCTTGGCCAGTTATTCTGGCCCACT
>JANQTT010000071.1 GCA_030731565.1 Rickettsiaceae bacterium
AGTGTAAATCCTAGAGTTTCTTCAGATGTAAATGAACTCGCTATCGGAAGAGTTACAAAAGGAGCTGGAATTGATACAGTTCATACTGTAGGTGATGCTAAAGCGAGTGCAACTCTTGATTTTGCAGGGGTAATAGCAAATAACGATACAGTTACTGTAAATGGCCAGGTCTTTACATTTGTAGCTGCTCCTGCTAATGCAAATGAAGTTTCAACTGCGGGAGGGTTTTTAGCATTGCGAGATGCAATCAATAATCATCCGGATATTGGCGGGATAGTTGCAGCAACAGTTGCTGGTACTGTTTTAACAATTGAAGCAAAAAATGCTGGTATTGGTGGTAATGTTATTACGGTTGCAACAAACTTAGCCGCCGCTACTGTTGATTTGAATGGCGGGGGAGCTAATAATATAAATAATGGTACTTTGCAAAATGGTACCAATAAACAAGAAACTTCAAAAGTATATAATTACAGTATAAAACCAGGAAGTACTGAAGTTATTGAGGAGCTGGGTAATTTACAATTTGGTCTTGTTTCAGTTGAAGGTAATGGTTTGATTCCTTCAACAGAAATTTCTCTTTCGAACTTAGCGACTATTTTTTCTGGCGTACTATCAGATAAGCTTAGTACTGCAGAAATAGAGTCAACTGTAGCTTCCAATGTGCTAGAACAAATGCATAATACAATTCAAGATAAGTTTGGGATTAAAAGAGACGAGGAATTTATTCAAGCAATCGAGGACGGACGCCTCTTGCAAGCTCTTGCTCGTTTGCTTAGTATGATTAATAATATTGAAACAAAAGCGCAAGACATTATTTTTGGTTAAGGAAAATATATAAAATAAGGAAAAAATTATGGTAACTGCATTGAAATCTTCAACAGATATTTTAGGAACAACAGTAACAAGTGCAAGGGATATTGGAACTAAGGCCAGTGATTTAAACGAAGCTAAGGCTGCTGTTACTGACCGTGCGAAATATACATCGAGAGTTGAGCTTGATAAATCTGGCCTGTCAAGGAAATTCGATGAATTGCAAGGTACCTTGCTGAATGTAAAATCTCAAGATACTACAGCAAATATCACTAAAGCAAGGCTTAATAACGAACAAAAAGCTTTAAAGCAAGTGAATGATATTATGGTAAAGTTTGAGTCAGAAAAACCGCAGAACAATAGCTTAGCAGGTACAACGCAAGCTAAAGTAAATCGTGCTCTTGCCGAGATAGAAATAGCTCTCAGAGCAAGGGACACCTCAGGTAAATATGTATGGGGTGGTAAAGACCCGGCAACTAATCCAATTTCCAAAGTAGATGCAGCGGGAAATAGAGTGCCTGTGAGCTTAGTAAATGAAACTAATATACAAAATAACCTAATTACAAATAATTATAGTTCCACTGCGCCAAATGAGTCAATAATTACTGTTTCCTCAGAACACGAAGTACGAGAAAGTTTTTTGCACCCAGGGCATGAGGCAATTGCAAAAGCTGTAGGATATTTAAATATGATAAAAGAAAATGCCAATGCTATTGATGCAGGTGGGGCAGTAGCTGCAATATATACTGACCAAGAACTTGCGGCCGCTCAGCAAGAGAAGGTAGAAGCGCTAGGTGCACTTAAAATCCAGATTGATACGGAAGTAAAAAAAGTTGAGAAAGCATTTGAAATAAATAAAAGAGATGCAAAGGATGCGATGAAAGGTAACAACGAACTATTTTCTGCAAATATTGTTGAGAGAACGCAAAAGATGCATGACCTTCTTGTTAGCATGGCTGCATTAATCTCAATTTCGAATGTAGATGCCAAAGTATCTGACACTTTAGCAAATTTGAGAGTTTAGGCTAAAATATGGCATTCCTAACTAAATTAGCGTCATCCTGAACTCGTTTGGCTTTGCCGCCCTTGCGGGTCAGGATCTAAAGAAAAATGTAGATTGATGTTTTTTTGGATCCTGAAACGAGTTCAGGATGACGGTAGTGATATATTAATTTTTCTAAATAATAATATCATGGTTATCTTGGACAGACATTTGGAAATAAAATCTAAATATTTCATGGTGATTATCAACCATATAAATTCTAATGGTGGAAAAGCGCGTCTTATTGGCGGCGTAGTGCGTGATAGTTTGCTTGGCATTATTTCTTCAGATATTGATATTGCAACTGACTTTATTCCAGATCAGGTTACAAAAATCCTTACTTCGGCCAATATAAAGGTGATTCCAACAGGGATAAAATTTGGAACAGTTACTGCTATCATTAAAGATGAGTCTTTTGAGATAACAACACTCAGGAAGGATATTGATTGCGATGGAAGGTACGCTTCTGTTGACTATTCAGACGATTTTGCAGAAGATGCCGCGCGCCGGGATTTTACCATTAACGCGCTGAGTTATTGCCCGATAAAAGAAAGAATATATGATTATTTCGGCGGGATAAAAGATCTCGAAGAAAAGAAGGTAGTATTTATTGGAGATGCGGCAAAAAGAGTGCAGGAAGATTACTTACGTATCTTACGTTTTTTCCGATTCTCAGCAAGATATGCAAAAGAGATAGATCCTGTAGGGCTTGATATTTGTATAAAATATAAAGGACGCCTTATGAGCTTATCCAAAGAGCGTATAAAATCAGAAATAGATGGTTTATTGCTGAGTGCAAATGCTCCAGAAATTCTTAAAGTTATGAGCAATGCAAGTATTTTAAGCGAAATATTGCCCGTTAAAAGCTACGATTTAGCCTTGCATTTGCAGGCCTTGTCAATGTGCAAAAAGTTTGGAGTGAATCCATCTCTATCACTAATATATTCAATGTTATTTATGCATACGGAAAATATAACTTGTTCTGAACTTATTGCTCTAAAATTTTCCAAGTCTTGTGCAAATATAATTATGAAAATGCATTTGCTAATGGGCCTGCAAGAAAATCAGGAATTATTACATTCTCTAAAGTATATTTGGCTTGAAGAAAAAAGTTTCGTGCAGTATTTTGTTTTTTCAACGCTGTTTGTAAAGGA
The DNA here is from genome assembly GCA_030731565.1 of Rickettsiaceae bacterium. GTDB lineage: Bacteria > Pseudomonadota > Alphaproteobacteria > Rickettsiales > Rickettsiaceae > Megaera_A. Next base: position 3,007 of record JANQTT010000071.1, read on the forward strand.
TAGTAGATGCATTTATGACTTATATCTAGAGCTGCTAGATAAAGAAGTGCCGATGTTTCCTATTACAGGTGATGATATATTAGCACTAGGCTACCGAGGCAGTGATGTTGGTAGGTTTCTAGGATATTTAAAAGAAAAATGGGTTATAAGTGATTTTAAAGCTAAG
>JANQTT010000072.1 GCA_030731565.1 Rickettsiaceae bacterium
TCGCATGATTAACAGCCTGCTGCAAAGCCTTACCTTGCTCTCCCATGGATTCGTAGTTATGCGTATGTCCAGCTGCTTCTCTTTGCGCCAGATTTGATACTAGGTTAGAAGTTTTAGCCAGTGTAGAGGTTTTGGCGCTGTTGTAAGATAATTGATCACTTTCTACCAAACTCTGACTCTTATTAAATCCTTCATTCATCTGGTTAATCTTGCTCTGATCTATGCCAAACCTCGCGCTACCGCTACTAACTGTTTGCCCTGCTCCACTAGTAAGCACAGTCTGACCACTTCCCGTGACTTTCTCCATAGTACCATCCATATGTTGATACGAGCTCGCGCCTGAAGCATAAGATGAGTTATAATCCGTCTTATGAGCAAATTGCTGTGCTCTTTGCATATTACCAATGGAGATATTATCTAAACTGCGACTTCCTGTTGTTACCTCGCCTGCTGCCATAGATGCTGCTCCTTGACTGACACTACCAATATTACTGGCAAGACTAATAAAGGCATGCGAACCACCTTTAGCAATTGAATAGGCAAGTAGTGGAATTGCCCATTGCAAACCTGATGCTACTGTTACTATCTTATCTATTGCAGCATGTGATGCATTAAATGTAGCATAAGTTAAGACACCGCCAGTTATGCTGGAACCTATAATACCGCTATAGAGTTCAATAAATAGATTAAGTATTGCATTTAATGGCGCCCATAATTGCAATGATATAACTCCCGTTAAATAAGTTAGGTATCTATTCATTCCACCACCAATAATCATAAATGGCACCACAAAAATAAATGATGCATATATGAGACCCTTTAATACTGATAGCAAAATTGGTAAATATTCAGATGCAAGCTTGCCTCCAAGCATCCAGCTACTTTCTTGCTGCATTGAAGCTCTCGTATATCCATATAAATCAGCCTTGTTATTGTAATCATGAATGCTATTTATCATCATATTTTGCTGAATAATTTTCTCTGCTGATATATTAGTACCTAGCGTGCCGCCATAAGCGAGTTCTATATTTGATTTTAATTGCCTATTTAAAACAGAGTTATGGCCCATGCCGCCAAGACCTAAATGTTTCGCTCCAGCTTGAGCAAAATCAGTATTTAGATAACGTTTACTTAAAAAATCTAATTCACCAGCTAAATATGTTTCTAAATAACCAGCCGCCTCTCTGCAATTCATTCTGTGTCGCCTTTTTCCCTCTCTAAGGTCGACTTTCCTAAAAGTTCCTGCCTTCTCAGTTACTAGCTTTAATATATCATCACTCTCTATTAAATCTTGTGGGGTAAATCTAGTGCCCATACCTGACTCCAAAACCACGCATCTCCTTAAGAAAGCTTCCATATTGCCAGCAAACTCAGGATTAGCTATACGCCAATTACGTGACTCATTGACAAGCCGCGCACCAAATATCATTCCGTAATCTTTAAAGGCCGCACTACCTACTGGAGCAAAAGCCTGTTCAAAACCAGATGTAATACCACCGCCAAAAGATTCTAAAATACCCACTGGTAGAATAAAAGCTACTGGCAAATTAGACACTGTATCTCTTTGACCAGTTACCCTATCCTCTATATCGATATCTCCCCGTGGTATAAGAAGAGCACCTACTATTACAGACATTGATAATATCTTAATCAAATGCTCCTTAGAACGCCCCTCTGCCCCAGCATATGCCATCCTGAATCCATGATAAGCCATTGTTACTGTAATCATTGCCTTAATTAAACTATCAGCAAACGGGCTATTCATAATAAGAGCAATACCATTTAATATGTAGAACATTGCATGATAATGTCCGTATGTATATATGCTTAAATCTATTTCCATCTTATCTGCCTCTATATTATCTCGCTTACTTTAACCTTGATTCTCTAGATTCCACGCGTATCCATAAAACGGCTAAAACTTAGCTCAAACACGCCTTGTTGTTGTATTAATCTTTCTTTTACCTGCGTAATTACTTGCAGCTTTTTAAATGCTTCAAAACGCTTATCTCGAAGGTAGCTGCGTACTGTATCTACATTTTGGGTAAATTTATCTATTGCTGTATTATCAAGTTGAGCAGTTTTTAATACCTCTACCGAAGATTTAGCTTGAGTTAGCATTTTCTGCATGTAATTAGTAATTAAATCGTAGCAAACTACCTCTACAAACTCGTGCATTCCAACTAGTGATGCTGCACTTGACTTTGTTTTAGTTGCCAGCTCTAGCTCTATGATGTTAATGAGTGGTATAGAAGAGAATTCAATCAGCGCCTGCTCGTCATCAGATAACTCACCTTCATTCTCATATACTTTTTCTACAATACTTTCGAGCAAGGTAGTGACATTGCCATATAAAGTCTGATCACTATTTAATACTTCATTTTGTTCAGTTGGATTCAAACATTTTGTGTTTTCATCACATCTGTAAATTACTACTTCTCCAGATTGACCGCCTGGCTTACCGATGTAACGCTCTATTAAATCTTCTTTCTCTACCAATGATGGCAAGCTACTAAGAGACATAACACCATCTTCTTTGCGGCCAATAACACTCCCGCTAATACTCATCATCAACTCTTTCAGGCCAGTTTTAGCTGTATGATCACCTTGACTAAGTGCTTTCCATACTAAATTAAAATTATCAACTAATAAGCTCTTTAACTGATCTTCATCTCCAGACTCTCCGTAGCGGTCGGGATTATCTGTACAGTTCTCTGTAGCTTCAAACATATCGCTACTAGCCGATAAAATATTACTTTTCATCATACAACGCTGCTGTGATGCGCTATTTAACATAGCAAGGCCACCTTGCGCTATAGATTTTGCCATAGCACATTGCTCAACTGATAGGCCATTAATATCACGCGCGACTGTTTCTAAATAAGTTGCTATATCCTCACATTGAGGGCAGACTTCTTTTATCAGCATCTTGAGTGCATATGCACCAGCTGCACCTGGAACAGCTTTGATAAAACGACTAAAAGCTTCGCCCTTGATAAAACTAAAACCCCAAACCTAGCATCATAAGAGCCACTACATGGATCAAACTCAAAACTTGGTGGTTGTACTATAAGCGGGCGCAGGGTTTCTGGTTTTGGACCTCTGCTGATAATTGAACCACCAGTAACATATCCTGCTTGCTGATCACTGACTACCTTACCCTTATTGATA
>JANQTT010000073.1:0-11198 GCA_030731565.1 Rickettsiaceae bacterium
TAAATTTAAAATACTGTCATTTATCCATTTAATATTTTTTAAGCCTCTGTTTTTAGCTCTTTCTTGAGCAAGCTTCATACTATTCTTGCTGAAATCTAAATAAACAATTTCAGCATCGGTATCTTTTAACTGTTCTGCCAAATAAACCGTTGAATCACCGGTTCCACCACCAGCAATTAAAATTCTAAAGCCCTTCTTAAAATCATCTTTTCCATTAAATAGCCAATGATTTATCTCCCCTAAATAATCGCCATATATTTTTAAAAGGCGATTTTTATCATCTTCAGGATTTCTATATGGATATGGATAATCTAAATAGTGATCTTTTACTTGTTTTAAGTCTTTTGATTTTTGGGCTTGTTTTATGCTCATAGCTAATTCATATTAAATTTTAACACAGTAATTTCTATTGGAATTGGTCTGGTACGTCAACTTTTTTCATGTATTTAAGAAATATCTTTTAATTTATATAACATATCTAACGCCTCACGCGGGGATAATTTATCTGGTTCAACAGTAATCAACTTATCAAACAACTTCTTGTGCTTAGGATTTTCTGAAGTATGACCTAATTCAAATAAATTCATATTATATGATTCCTGTTTTATCATTTTTTTATTTGATTTATCAGACTCCTTTTCAAGCTTCTCTAGTAAAAACGTTGCCTTTTTGATTACAGATTGGGGTAAACCAGCCATCTGGGCTACGTGAACGCCATAAGATTTATTAGCAGGACCTTTTTTAATTTTATGCAAAAACAAAACATGACCGCCAGTATCATCTATTGCAACTGTATAATTTTTAAGAGCCGGTAGGATTTCTTCCATTTTTGTAAGTTCATGATAATGCGTTGCAAACAAGCACCTTGCTCTGATTTTATCGTGGACATATTCTAGTACTGACCAAGCAATTGCTACCCCGTCATAAGTTGAGGTGCCGCGCCCTACTTCATCGAGAATAATCAAAGACTTGTGGGTCGCTTGCGCTAAAATGGCTGATGTTTCAAGCATTTCCAACATAAAAGTGGACTGCCCCTTATTTAGGTCATCTCCTGCGCCAATTCTGCTAAATATTTTATCCACTATACCAATCTTAGCAGAAGCAGCAGGAACAAAAGATCCTATATGCGCCAAAATAGCAATAATGGCGTTCTGTCTTAGGTATGTACTTTTGCCTGCCATATTGGGGCCTGTAAGTAGCCATACTCTTTCATCAAGCTCTAAATGGCAATCGTTGCAAATAAAATCTTCTCTATTCTTTTTTAAGGATTTTTCAACAACCGGATGCCGCCCGCCTTTAATTTCAAACATCAGATCAGAGCTTATTTCAGGCATAACGTAGTTATTCTCATCTGCCACATAAGCAAAATTACTGTATACATCAAGCAGACTTAATGATTCAGACATTCTATAAAGAGCAATTTGCTCATTACTTATTTTTTGACAAACTTCGTTATATATCTCCTGCTCTAAGCTAATTACCAAAGTTTTTGCATTTATTATCTTACTTTCTAGCTCTTGAAGTTCTGTTGTAGTATACCTGATTGAATTTGCTGTTGTTTGTCTATGAATAAATTTTGTATCTAACATTTTATCTGCGTGTCTGGCAGTAATATCTATAAATAGACCTAATACATTATTATTAGATATTTTTAAGGTATCAATACCTGTATTCTTTCTATACTGATCTCTTAATTGCTCAATTGCTATATGACTATTATTTATTAAGCCGTATAATTCTTTTACCTTTGGATGATATTCTTGTTTAATTATACCGCCATTTGTAATGATATTTGGCGCTTCATCTTTAATTATTTCATCGATAAATTCATAAAGCTCATTCAAACCGGTTAAAGGTTCAACCAACTGCTCTATATTTTTTGGTAATTCAATCCCTTTTTGCGCAACAAACACAGCTTTTATTGCCTCGGCAATTTCAATAGTATATTTAATACTAAGCAGATCTTTTGGCGTGCTCCTGCCCATATTAAGCCTAGCAATACAACGTTCAAGATCTCCTGTTTTTTTAAGCAAGGTCCGAATGTCATTTACTAATCCCATATTTTCAAAAAAATATTTGGTTATACCCAGACGTCTGTTAATTTCATGAATATCAATTAAAGGGGTTGATAAATACTTATATAAAAGGCGGCTGCCAGATCTAGTAACGCTAGAATCAATACAGTCAAATAAACTCCCCCGTATACCGCCCGATATGATACTAGTGATCTCAAGATTACGTCTGGTTGAAGCATCAATTGTCATAAACTGCTGATAATTTATGATTTTAGGCTTCGGTAATTTAGGCAAATTATCCCTCTGAGTAATCGAAATATATTCAATCACTCCACCAGCAGCTGATATCTGTATTTCCTCTAGTTCTCCAATTGCTCCGATATCTTTTAACTGATAAAAATCTAAAAGGTTTTTACGACATTTATTTACTGCAAAAAAGCTATCCACTTGAAATGAAATACGTATATTAAGCATAGAGCCAATTTGCGATGCAATCTCACTTGCTCTATACTTTTCCGCAAGTAAAACTTCTTTAGGTTTTAGACGCGCTAATTCATTAATAATCTGCCCTTCAGGTACTGATATCACCGCTATTTCAGAAGTTGATAAATCTACATAAGATATTGCAGCGGTATTTTTGCCAATCACCACGCTAACTAGATAATTTGGCTCACCTGCTTCAAGCAACGATTCTTCTATAATAGTCCCTGGCGTAATTATTCTAGTAACGTCTCTATTAACTACCGCCTTGTAACCGCCTCTTTTCTTTGCTTCTTCGGGAGTTTCAAGCTGATCACAAATTGCCACCTTAAAACCGTCTTCTAGTAACTTATTTAAATAATTCTCCAGTGCATGATGCGGAACTCCGCACATAGCAATCTCGTCATCTTCTGTTCTTCCTCTTTTTGTTAAAGCAATTCCAAGGACTCTTGCTGCAGTGATCGCATCTTCATAGAATAATTCATAAAAATCACCCATACGAAACAAAACCAAGCAATCAATATTTGCAAATTTCACGTCTAAAAACTGCCTCATCACAGGCGTCGCCTTATCGTATTTATATTTTTCCCTGAATTGCTCTAATTGCATGCTTATTTGACCTTAACTTTTGCTATACGTAAATAATGAGATAATTATAAAATCCTGTAATTTATAAGTAAATTTTAAATTTAATCTTATATTTTTTTTGTTTTTGCGCCTTCAATTTCTTTAATAGATCTGTTTAAACGATTGGCATTTTTTGGACTAGACATAAGATAATAAGTTTCTTCATAAGAATGAAAATCTTCTAAAGAAATAATTACAGCTGGTTTTGCATTCTGCCTAGTAATAACAATTGGCTCATGGTCATCATTTACCTTGTCTAATACTCTAGACATGTTGTTTCGGAAAAATAAATAATTAACATAGTTCATACAAAAAATTCACTGAATAATAAGCTGCATAATGCGGTCTACGAAAATTTTGAGTTTTCCGTACATATACGGCATGATTAAAAGCATCCCGAAATAGACGGCAACGATTTTTGGAACAAAAGTTAGTGTGGTTTCTTGGATTTGAGTCAAGGCCTGAAACAGAGAGATTAGCAAACCCACCACAAGCGAAAGAATTAATACCGGTGCAGAAATCATTATCAGCACATAAATCGCTTCTCTTCCTATCTCGCCTACAGACCCTGGATCCATTTGTATTACCTTTAAACCCTTAGAATGGAGAAATTATATCAATAACTTGCGATCCAGCTCTTGGTTGTTGCATATCACTTACTACACCTCTGCCACCATATGAAATACGAGCTTCGGCCATTTGATTAGTTTTAATTGAATTATCGCTAGTTATATCTTTTGGCCTGATGATACCAGCAACTTTAATTTCTCTTAATTCATAATTTACTCTCACCTCCTGGTGGCCCTGCACTACTAAATTACCACTAGGCAAAACCTTCGTAACAGTAGCAGCAATTTCGGTTTTAACATCCTCTTTTCTAGAAATATTTCCACTTCCTGTATGGTTTCTGGAGGAATTAGTGCTCACTAACGACCCTAAATTTGCAGTAGTCGGAAGATTTGCCTGAATAGCCTTTTCTTTACCAAATAAATTTGATAAACCTAGATTATCTTTACCACTGCGATTTTGTTGTGTTGAATTATTCAAACTGGCGTTATCTTTGATTTCTACTACGACCCTAATAATGTCACCAACTTTCCAAGCCCTACTATCCCTAAAGAACTTTGTTGAACCAGGTTGCCATAGCGAGTTTGTCTTTCTCATATGAGCATGTTGAGACCTTAATCTTTCCTCTCTACGCTCAATTTCTTCTTCGTCTTCTTCTATTGTTGGAAGTTCGATATTTTCGAAATCAGGGGCTCTACCTACTCTTTTCAATTTATCAACTGTATCTTGGCAAGATGCCAGCAAAAGCAATGAGATTAATATTGTCAAAAATTTATTCATTATTCACCGCCCACCTGCACAGTATTTTTATTTATTATTTGTCCAAGCAATATCGCACCAGAAGAAGTGTTTTTAACTTTTACCATATCCCCTACCGCACCTGCCCCTAGGGCAATTCCAACCGTTTTTAAGCTAATAGTGCCAGAAGAATATATAATATTCACCGGATCATTATTTTTAAGAACTGGAGGGCTTAAAATATCATTTAAATTAAACATTCTGCCAACCGCAATATATTTTTTAGCTTGCATACCAATTACTTCAGAAGTCTCTGTAGCAAAGCCCTTTTTAAAGGTATCTAATCTCATTTTTTTAGACGTGATATCAGATCCTTGTATAATATCACCAAATTTAATATATCTTGCCGCAACTGGTGCCATAATGTACGTGATATATTTACCGGAAATTGTATCTATTTTTCCATCATTATAGTTAACCTGAACACGAAAACTTGAAAATTTAGGATCAAATTTTTCAAGAATTATCGACTTTATGGCTTCTTTTTTAGATTTAATTTGTGTAATTTTATTGTTTGAATTGTATTGCTGTTCAACCGTCACTCTATTATCAGTAATTTTTTCTTGTAATAAGCCTTGAATTGTTGAATCAACAAAATCTTCGCTAGCAAAGGCAGAACTTACCAATAGCACTAATAAAACCGGTAAAAAAAGAAATTTTAATTTCATTCTTGAGTAATTGCTTAAATTTCAAATATTAACTATCTAATACCAATATTTTATTTAATTTGGTTTGTAGTTTCTAAAATCTTATCTTGAGTGCTTATTACCCTGGTATTTAATTCGTAAGCACGCTGAGCTTCAATCAGCTTGGTCAATTCCTCAACCGCTTTTACATTGGAAGTTTCTAAGAAAGCTTGCTTAAACCTATTTGTAGTGTCTTCTACCGCAATACGTTCTCCTGATCCAGGAGTTTCTATTAGCAGATTATTTCCTATTGCTTCGAGACCACTTTCATTTGGGAAGGTAAAAATTTCTAATTGCCCTATTTCAATAGTCTGGGCTGGATCGTTAGGGTCTTGGGCGGTAATTGCACCGCTTTCAGAAATTTGCACATTTTCTGTAACAATACCTGCTGGAATTGCTATAGCAGCTTCAAGCGAGTTACCATCAGAAGTAATTATATTACCACTTTCTGGATCCCTTTGAAATGCACCAGCCCTAGTATAACCAACTCTACCATTTGGTAGTTGAATTGCAAAATAACCATTGCCAGTAATAGCAACATCAAGAGGATGAAATGTTTGACGAAGTTGACCCGGCGCCATATTTCTAAATGTACCAATAATCCTAGTACCCATACCGACCTGCACTCCAACTGGCCTTGGCGCAGCTTCTGCATTCTCAAGGATACCTGCTCTTTTTAAATTAACGTAGAATAAATCAGAGAATGTTGCTTCCATCCTTTTGTAGCCATCAGTATTCACATTTGCTACGTTATTTGCAATTGTATCAATCCTTAATTGCTGTGCTTGCGCTCCGGTTACTGCTGCGCTCATTGCCACTGAAGCCATAATATCCCTCTACTTTATTTAGTTAATCTCTGTATCGACGAAGTTTCAGTTTCATTTATATTCGTCATTAAATCTGTTGTCAAAGCATGTGACCTTTGCATCTCAATCATTTTAGCCATTGCAAGTGTTGAATTTACATTTGATGCTCTAAGTGCACCTGATATAATAGTAAATTCTTCCAATAGTCTATCATTACCTTGAATTGCATAAAGGTTTCCGCCTTCTTTTATAATTGGATCTGCGGAATCAAAACCAAAAACGCCGATAATTGCTATTTCTTCTTGATCAACAAAAATTGCACCATTTTGCGCTATATCAATAACCTGAAAATTATCAGGGATCTCTATTGGCTCGTTTTCGCTACTTAAGTAAGGATAGCCGCTAGAGTTTACCAAAGCTCCCTGGTTGTTAATTAACATTGATCCATCCAGAGTATACCTTGCTCCCTTCGGAGTCGCAACCTTAAAATACCCATCACCGCCAATAGCAACATCAGTCGGTCGGTTCGTTATTTTTATTCCACCCTTATCGCCCGTACGGTAACTTGTTTCAGCCCAAGCAAAAGAATTATTTCTTTTCGTATTTTGCTTTAAATCCACGTTTCTAAATAAAACTGCATCTTGTTCGAAACCAACAGTATTTGAATTTGCAACATTATTAGCAATTACTTCAAGTTGAGTTTTTCGAGCTATCTGACTTGATAAAGTTATGTACGAAGCATTATTTGCCTTTGCAGAATTGCATAAAAAGGACAGCTGTAATAGCAAAACGAATGAAAAATATAAAGATAGTTTGTATATTGAAATATGCATCATATAATCACTTTCTGTATTCTTTTAGTAGTTTAATCTGTTTTCTCTATATTAACATAAATATATTGAACATTTTAGTGGAAAAAATTTCAGCTTCCATGTAGTTTGATCTACAAAAGTTATAAAAACTACTATAGAATGTTAATACTTACAACATAAAACTAAAAATAATGGCTAAAAATACTGACAAATTTGAAGAGGATGAACCTTTAAATCCTGCAGAAATTAGCGAAAGCGAAGAGGACGAGAGCTCCGATAAAAAGAAAAAATTAAAAAAATTATTTTTAATTGTTTTGCCTATAATTATTACTATTATTGGCGCTGTATATTTTTTCTTTTTTATAATAAATGCCCCAAAGTATAATGAAGAAAAGGGACTATACCAAACAAAAGAAAAAGAACAGGTGCTTCTAGAATCTAATACATATCTGGATATTGATCCAATTACTGTAGGTCTCACACCGTCTGGAAACAAGAAGGAATACCTAAAGTTAGATTTAACCCTAAGAATAAGCACAGAGCAAGAAAGCGCTATAATTCTAGAAAAAATGCCTATTATAAAAGATACTTTAATCACATTTTTAAGAACACTCAGAGCAACTGATTTCAATAGCTCAAGTAGTGCTATATATTTAAAAGAAGAAATCTCTAAGAGAATAAATAAAATAACTGCGCCAATAGTTATTAAAGAAGTTTTATTTCAAGAAATTACTGTTAATTAACAATTTATATAATAAATTATTGAAAATATGACAGATAGTCAAACCAAATCAGAAAATATAAAACAAGAAGGGAACAAAAAACCTGATAGCCTCAGGGGAATAAAAGCTATTCTTGAACAGTCGCTGCAGTCATATGACAAGCTGCCCATGCTGGAAATTATTTTCGAAAAGTTCATAAGACAGCTCAGTACTTCGCTTAGAAACCTAACTTCTGAACCTGTTGATGTAACGATAGCAGATTTTTCTTCTTTGAGATTTGGAAGTTATTTTGACAATCTAAAAACCCCCTCTTCTATTGCTGTTTTTAAGGCTATAGAATGGGAAAACTTCGGGTTGTTAATTTTAGAAAATAACATGATATTTTCTTTTGTTGACATATTATTAGGCGGAAAGAAAAGCGCATTACAAGGAAGTTCAAGTGATTCAGATAGAATGCTAACATCTATTGAGCAAGGTCTAGCTCGGCAAATTTCTGAAATAATTTTGACAGAGCTAAGTTATGCCTTTGACCAAATCAGCCCTACTACTTTCTCTTTTGAAAGGCTAGAGAACAATCCTAATTTTGTTACTATTTCTCGTCCAGGAGATGCTGTTATAGTTCTAAAACTTAAAATAGAAATTGACAAACAAGTAAAAAGTCTAGAATTATTAATACCATACAAAACTATTGAACCTGTAAAAGAACAAATGCAGCAGGTATTTTTGGGCGATAAGTTCGGTATAGACCGGGAATGGGAAAGGTTACTTTCTGAAGCTATATATGATGTTAAGTTGCCAATTGAAGCTGTGATTTCTAACAAAGTTTCTACAATAAAAGAAATCGCTAAGCTAAAAATTGGAGATACTTTTGTAATGGACCATGCTAAAGACAAAGATATAATCGTCAGAAGCGGCCCAATACCATTGTTTACTGGGAAAATTGGCAAGGTGGATAATAAAGTTGCCATTAATTTAAAAAATTTATTTGAAGAATAGTATAACATGATAATTCTGGATATTTTATTATTAATTATGACTGTAATATGCGTTACTTATTGTTGGATACTCAATAGACGTATACACGATTTACAAAATAGTAGAATTGAATTTGCTAGAATGATAAAAGAACTTAACGCTTCTATTATCAAGGCAGAAAATAACGTAAGTGAAATGAGTAAGCTTAGTAATCTTGCGAGCACTGAGATAAAAACTGCTATAAACGAGGCAAAAGAAATCTCATCTGAATTAGTAACGGTTATTGAAGCAGCAAACGAGTTATCTACAAAACTAAATATTCAATCGAATAAACTACAAAATGCTGACGGATCCGATGCTTTAAATTCCGAAAGATCCGAACAAGGAATTTATGAGAATATCAACTCAAAAGCTGGAGAAAAATTTACAGAAGCTGACCTTGCCCCACCATCGGATGGTGAAGGAGTAACTTATACTAATCATTTGAAAAATTTTATACAAAATATTGTTACCAAAAAGCCTGACCAGCAAAGCGCTAGCTTAAACCAAACAAGTTATTACGACACTTTAAGAAAAATAAACGCTAAAAAATAATGAAAGCAAGTCTATTTTCTCCGATTTTAATCTTATTAATCCTTACTTTGTTTGCTAAGGCTTCTATGCTTTTTGGCCGGATCCAAGAACAAACTACATATGCAATGGATACTAACACCTCGTCGATACTAGTTAACAGCGCTTATGCACAAACAACAAACACCGAAAAAGCTGCTAACTTGCAAGCAAAAGAACAAACTGCGACTCAAATCAAGTCAATTGAAGCTGAGCAAAAAGGTGGATTAATTAATAACCTTACCCGTTCAGAAATGGAGCTTTTAAAAGAGTTATCAAAGAGAAGAGAAACTTTAGACAAAGAAAAAGCAGACTTAAATGTTCGTGAACAAGTGCTAAAAGCAACGGAAAACAAAATTGATAAAAAAGTTTCAGAGCTCAAAACTTTGCAAACTCAACTTGAAGAGCTAATGAAACAGTATGAGCAGAAAGAGAATAGCAAAATACTAAGCTTAGTAAAAATTTACGAAGCCATGAAACCAAAAGATGCTGCAAAAATCTTTAATGAACTTGAAATGCCAGTGCTTTTAAAAGTTGTTAGTAATATGAAAGAAATCAAAGTTGCACCAGTTATAGCCAGCATGGACCCTGTTAAAGCTAGAGAACTTTCGATTGAACTTTCAAAACAAAAACCAATTGGTTAGAAAGTGGTTATGGCACTTCCTAACTTAAAAAAATGCATTAGAAAATGCTCCTAATTCAACTTAATTTACTATATATTTTAGAAATGAGTTTAAAGTAACATGAACCTATACTTATTAGCTGCATATTGTTTTACTTTTGCTACTCTTGGAGCTACCTTACTCAGAACAATATTTAATTATAAAACTAACAGTGCAAATAAAAACAAGAAATAGGCTTACCGGCATTATAGCCATGTTTTTGGTATCTGCATGCGGAGTTTATTTTATCCTTTCTAGTCTAAACGATAATATCGTCTTCTTTCATCCTCCTGCAGAAATACATAAAATTCAGCCAAAACATAGTAAAGTAAGAGTTGGAGGGTTAGTAAAAGTAGGATCGATAAATAAATATGAAGATGGAAAAATTACATTTACAATCACCGACCATATTGCTGACCTTAAAATAGAATATAAAGGCATTCTGCCAGCACTTTTTAGAGAAAAACAAGGCATAGTAGCCGAAGGAAAATTAGCTAGCCCTACTCTGTTTATAGCGAATAAACTGCTTGCAAAGCATGACGAAAACTATATCCCACCTGAGCTTGCAAAAATCGACCTTAACAGCGACCTGCAAAAATAGAAAAATTCTCTAAGTATACAGTAATACCATTTTTTAAATTAAATAGTACCAGACACAAGGAGCGAAACCTATAATAATAGGTAAGCGAAGGGAGAGCGTAGTGGTATTAAACAGCAAAAGAATTACCACAGCCACATTTGGCGCTGGCATTGGGATTGGTAATTTGAAAGAAATTACTGCCTAGTTCTTGTATAAACTCTATCTTACAACCTTCTAAGAACTGCTGCGAAAGTGGATCAATTGCGACTTTGACATCGAAACTTTCTAGCACATAATCGTCGGATTTAATCTTTTCTATTAATGCATATTGGTACATAAAACCAGAACATCCGCCGCCATCGACAGAAACTCTGAAAGCTACCATCTTTTTCTTGTTTTTTATAATAAGCTCTTTTACTCTTTTAGCTGCGGCTTCGGTAATTTCTATATTCATAGCTTTGACTTTATTAGAGAAACTAATTGAAATGATTTGTATATGTCAATATATTGTTTATTAATAAATTTTTCAAGGGATTAATATGCTAAAGAATTATGCTTGCTTACCAGAAAATAGCAAAGGTAGGGTTTATCCTGAAAAACCTACTCCCTATAGAAATGAATTCCAGCGTGATAGAGATCGCATTATTCATGCAAATGCCTTTAAGAGGCTACAATACAAAACTCAGGTATTTGTTAACCACGAAGGAGACCATTATCGCAATCGTATGACACATTCGATGGAAGTGTCAACTATTGCAAGATCGATGTCTAAAGCTCTGGGGCTATGTGAAGAACTATCAGAAGGAGTCGCCCTTGCTCACGACCTTGGTCATACACCTTTTGGTCATGCTGGTGAAGA
>JANQTT010000073.1:11208-13862 GCA_030731565.1 Rickettsiaceae bacterium
GTGAAGAAATGTTAAACGAATGCATGAAAAATTACGGAGGATTTTCACATAACGCTCATGCTTTTAAGATTCTAACTAGTATTGAACAAAAATATGCCGCATATGATGGGCTAAATTTAACCTGGGAAGTGCTAGAAGGTATAGTTAAGCATAATGGACCTGTAAAAAAAAGTGATGCTTATTCATATATTTTTGAATACGATGCAAAACATAGTCTAGATTTAGATAAACGCTCTTCGGCTGAGTCCCAAGTTGCTGCTTTATCAGACGATATAGCGTATATTTGCCACGACCTTGAAGATAGTATAAAAGCTGAAATAATAACCTATCGAGATTTAGAAGAAATAGCTTTTGTAGATAAGTATATTTATGATGTTAGAAATGAATTTCCTAATATCGGTAATAGCAAATTAATCTATGAAGTAGGTAGAAAATTGACACATCATCTGATTGAAAGTTTGCTATTTCAAACGCAAGAAAATATTAAAAAGCATAATATTAAAACTGAATCTGATATCCGTAACTTAGATTGTCAGTTAGTGGAATTTACGGACACAACTTTTAAAGAAGTAAAATTAATAAAAGACTTTTTGATGAGAAAGGTGTATAAGCACCATCGTGTGGCATCTGTCACTCTTCAAAGTAAGAATGTAATAAAGGATTTATTCAAACTTTATGTTGAGAATATTGAACTTCTCCCGTTTAGTTGGAGGAATATGATTACAAATTCTGGAGAGTATGCAAAGATGTCTATAATAGCAGATTATATTGCAGGTATGACTGATCGTTTCGCGATTAAACAATATCAATCTTTTTATAATTTAAATTTTGCAAATACTGATTTATGAATATTTTTAAAGAAATTGGCAAAGACTTAAAAAAAATAGGTCTTCAGGTCTGTAAGGATGAAACAATTTGGTCTCAATCAACTATAGAAATTCCAAAAGATCCATTAAATGGTGACATTTCAACTAATATTGCAATGATTATTGCATCAAAAGAAGGTGGAAACCCTAGGGAAATTGCGCTGCAATTTAAAGACCTTCTATGCAATATCCCGTATATAGCTCACATAGAGGTTGCAGGACCAGGGTTTATTAATTTTACTATCAAAGCTGATAAATGGCATAGCTGTATACGCAGTATCTTAAGTGATGATCAGGATTTCTGGGAAGTTAATGTAGGAAATGGAGAAAAAGTTAATATTGAATATGTTTCTGCAAATCCTACTGGCCCTATGCATATTGGTCATGCTAGAGGCGCGGTATATGGTGATGCCTTGGCTAATATTTTAATAAAATGTGGCTATGATGTTACTAAAGAATATTACATAAATGATGCCGGTTCACAGATAAATACGCTGATCGAAAGTGCAATCCTAAGATATAAAGAAGCTTATAGCGGTAAAACTATTGAAATACCCGAAGGGTTGTATCCAGGAGATTACCTGAAAGATGTAGGAAAAAAGTTGGCTGAAAAATATCAAGATAAATTGCTTGATATGGATATTTCTTCGATTAAGCAAGAAGTCAAAAACTTTATAATAGATCAAATGATGGTTTTGATTAAGTCTGATTTAGCAGAGCTTGGTGTTCATCATGATATTTTCTTTTCAGAACAATCATTGCATGACGGCAGCAAAATTGAAGAAGCTATAGATATACTTAAAGAGCAAGGTTTGATATATAAAGGCGTGCTCCCACCGCCAAAAGGTAAAGTACATGATAAATGGGAAAAGAAAGAGCAAATGCTATTTAAATCTTCTGATTTTGGCGATGAACAGGACAGGCCTGTGCAAAAAAATAATGGAGATTGGTCGTATTTAGCAGCAGACTTTGCTTATGCAAAGGATAAAATTGATAGAGGGTTTGATAGATTAATATACATACTCGGCGCAGATCATAGTGGATATATAAAGAGAATTAAAGCAGTTATTAGCGCTCTGAGCAAAGGCAAAGTTGCAAGCGATATACGTACAAGTCAACTTGTAAGTTTTGTTAAGGAAGGCCATCCTATTAAAATGTCTAAACGTAGCGGAAATTTTATGACAGTCCACGATGTCGTGAATGAGGTTGGTAAAGATATTATTCGCTTCATTATGCTAACAAGGCGTAATGATATGTCGCTGGATTTTGATTTCGACAAGGTTAAAGAGCAATCAAAAGATAATCCGGTGTTTTATGTCCAGTATGCTCATGTACGTGCAAAGTCAATTATTGCAAAGGCAAAGGAAACAATTCCTGAAGCATATACAAAATTTGAAGCAAGTGACTTTGATTTATCGCTTCTTGATTCTGAAGAGGAAATTCAGTTAATTAAGTTGCTTGCATCTTGGCCAAAAGTACTAGCTACTTCTGCGATGCATAGAGAACCGCAGAGAATTGCATATTTCTTGATCGATGTAGCATCACGGTTCCACGCAATTTGGAATTTAGGTAAAGAAGATAAAGAATATCGTTTTAATACCGAAGGTGATATTGAGCTTACCGCTGCTAGGTTAGCTCTTGCTGAAAGTATACGTAAAATTATTTCTGGAGGATTCGAGGTTATTGGCGTGACGCCTATGGATAAAATGTAGAGTTTGTGGTTTTATTCTACTTATATAGTCGTTTAATTTGGATATGGGACTAGGAGCGATGAGCGAAGCCTATAAT
>JANQTT010000074.1:0-4484 GCA_030731565.1 Rickettsiaceae bacterium
TCTATCCAAATTTTTCCTGATTAAAATTTTCGTCATATTCTTCAATGAAACGCTCTATTACTTCTTTTTGAGGCTCCCTTTTTAGCCTATCATAATTTTCCCAAAATAATTTTATATATGAATATAAATCCATTTCATCAATTTTTGCATGCTCTGTTAATTCACCTAGTACAACGTCATCGTTTGGTAAGATTAAAACTTGGGTCTCGTTATTTACAAATTGCAACTGTGTAGAATCAATTTCAACAGCTTCTGTCTTGATCTCCCCTTTTTCGTTTGTCTCATAATCTTTTTCAGTGATCTTAGGAAGCTCTATTTGTTCTGATTTTTTATTAGTTAAATTTTTTGCAAATTTTTCAACCCTTGATTCTGCTTTTTGTGAATCATCTGAAGCCGAAGCATAATCTGGAATTGGTAATGCTTCATCTGGAATAGAATTATTTTCTGCAGCTCCATTCTCTGACAAATTATCGGCCGGTTTATCCACGGTCTGAACATCCTCTGCAGGCAATGTCGGATTTTCCGTTGGCACATCGGCTGAGTTATCGCTTGGTAGATTATCCGTAGCAGGAACGATATCTAATTCATTGGTGGTTTCCAAAGGTAGTTTTTTATCTTCTTCGATTTTTTCTAACCCCTGCTCGGGATCTCCTTGCCCTTCCACCTTAGCCGCCTGAGAATCTTCGATTGTTATATTATCAAAACCATCTGGCAATTTTAAATTATTCGTATCATCAGTTTTTTGATTACTATCAATTTCTGGATCAAAATTTTTATCAGTAATGTTGGTCTCAGCTTCTTGTTCTTGCAGTTTTGCTTTAGAAACATCTATAGGTTGGTTTGTATTATTTTCTTTATTATTTTCCTCCGATTCCGCCTCTACAGATTTTATTAGTTCAGATAACCCTTCAGGCAATTTTAAAGGGCCGTCTTCTTCAAACCCATTGGGTATTGTTGGAGTTTCATTTTCTTGGGGACTCTTATATGTCTCATCGGAATTCGCTTTTTCGCTATTCAAACTCCCTGCAGCTTCAGCTACCGAGCCTTCTTCATCTAAGCGTTTGATTTGCAACTTGTTACTATCAAATTCTGGAATATCAGTTGCTATATCTTCGCTAGGTTTTTCTTCTTTAACCACCTCTTTTTCAGCTATATCTTCTTTTTTTTCTTTGCTAAAGCTAAAAAAGTTAAGAATTTTCTTCCAAAAAGAAACGTCCTCCCCATCATTTTGCTCAGCAACTTCTATCGAAGAATTTATTGGCAGCGCCGGTAAATCTGGAACTGTTTCAGCGCTAGTATTAAAAGCGAATAACAATAGCACGGCAATAGGAAGTAATAATTTTCGCTCCATATTTCTGTTCACCCTAATTACATTCTAAATTATGTTTTTGGCACAAGTCTTTTAATTTCATCGGAAACCGCTTTTTCAACTATCCTTGGTAAATTATTATCAAGCCAGTCTTTAATTAATGGCCTCATAATTTTATTTACCCTGTCATCTAAAGAGTCTGTTTGGTCTTCTTTTATTCCGACATTTGCAATAGATTCTGCAAACCTTTTAAATTCAATTTCTGCTTTTTCTTGAACATCGCTTGATGTTAATGTATCCGGGCTGTCAGCTGATGTATTTTTACCTGTAAAATCTGCTACATCAGTTAGCTCTAGAACGGCTTCATCAGCAACGTTATCTTCACCTGCAACTGAATCTAACTGATTACTAGATGACGAATTTTGATTTTCAATTATACCTCTTATTGAATTCAAAATATCTTCAAGCTTATTATTATCGCTTTCGTTATTATTAGTATAATCTGACACTATCAGAACCCTACGATTTTACGTTTTATTTTCTTAAATTCAGATTCAGGGCTGAAATAGTTTACCTTAAGGCTCATATTTTTTGCAGTCAAATCACCCGTTAATGACTTTAGCTCATAAACTGAAGTGATAAGAAGCTTTTTTGCTTCAACTCGAGTCTCCCTAGCTTTATTCAACCTTTCTTCTGTTCTTAAAACATCTATTATAGTTTTAGAACCCAACATTTCTTCCTGAATCATCCCCTCGTAAGCCACTTCGGCGGCTTTTACAGCCTCTCCTGCTGCTTTGATTCGCAGTTTCGCTGCATCTAGCTTCGACCAAACGGCTTTAACTTGTGCTTTAAGCCGCTTTATTATACTATCGTGGTTTATTGCAGATCTTTTGGTCTGATTTTTAGCGCGTCTTATATCCGAATATTCTGCTCCCCCTCTTTGTAAAATAGGTACTGTTACAGATAATGTAGAAGTTGTACTTCTGTTATTTATGTTACTATTCTCTAGTTGCTGTGGATTATAATGCGTTCTTCCATTCTGTACTCTAAAGGTAACTTTTGGGAGTAGCGCTCCTTTTGCTGCATTCTCTGATGCTTTACTTGAAAAAGTACTATGCATTGCACTATCCACAGAAGGATTCGTCGCCAAAGCTTTCTCTTCCAATTGTTCCAACGATGCTGGAATATCTATTGGCATTTGCGGGAATTTAATATCAACCGCTGAAACACCAAATACCCTTGCAAAATTTGCTTTGGCAGCTTCAAAATTAGCATAAGCTAAAGCTTGCCCCGCTTCTGCGGTTGCCAGCCCTTCCCTAGCGCTTGCTACTTCAGTTTCAGTAGATTCGCCAAGCTTAAATTTTTCTTTCATTGCTTCGAGCTGAGTTTTATTAGATCTTACGCTAACTTTAGAGATTTCATATTTTTCTTTGGTCTCAACGGTTGTCAGATATATATTTATCTCTTCTAAAAAACCTTCTTGCTCTTTTGCATAAAACGCACCTCTTGAAGCTCGAAAAGCAGATTGTGCGGCTTTTAATCCTGAAACCGATGACCAACCATCAAAAACTGGCTGCTCTATATTAACTGATTGCGTATGACGCATACTATTGGAGCCACCGCCTCCTCCGCCTACATTACTTTTTATTGAAGTTTTTGAATCAGTGAACTCAGTGCCTAAACTTATTCTTGGCATAAATTCTGCAAGAGCACGCGGGAAAGCTTCAATTTCATTTAAGAAATCTGTTCTATGTGTTTTAAATTGCTCATCATAGTCATATCCTTTGGTTAGAGCTTCTTCCAGTGTTACTGCTGAAGCGCTAGACGCACTTAAAATGAGTAATGATGTGATTAATTTTTTTTGCATCTTTAAAACCTTATCAGCTTAATGTTTTATAGTATATTTTATATCACATATAGTAAATTATATAAAACTATTAGTACATTACATATTAGTATAATTCAAAAAAACTTTAAATTCGCTGTGTCGCTACAAGCACGAACACTACAAGTTTTATATAATAATTCACGTTGATTTATATAAATTAATATATTAGGCTTATATTAATCTGAGAATTATTAATTAGGAGCATTAATGACATGGCAAAAACGCAGAAAGAAGCTACCAATCTCGGTAAAGAAGATCTAATCCAATTAATCACTAAGAATTCAGCAAACATAATACCTCTGTTAAAACAGGATATAACAACTTTAACTTTGACCCAGCTAAACCAACTACGTGAAATTAGCATCTTGGAAAACTCCGCAAAAATGCAATTAGGCAGCTATGCAAGCGCACTGACCAAATTTTCACTTACTGGACTTGAAATGCTTAATTCAGGTTTAAAGCAACTAGATCTATCGGATAAAGAAAAAGAAATCGTGAACAGTATTTTTAAGCAAACTATCCTAGTTGGAATAAACGCAGCGTCGACAAAATTACTTGAGCCTTTAGCAGGAAGCAAAGGTTTCCTTTATAATAAAATTTTATCTGAGCAAACTGTTGTAATTCTAGAGTCAACCTTGGAATTTAAAAAATCAATTGATCAAATTTACCCAGGCTTATCTGACAAAATTATCTCTGCTTCTATTATGGCTATCACAGCCCTTGCTTCAACTTACGCTCCACCAGTAGGACTCGTTCTTAAAACTACTGGATTATTAACGAAGGCAGCAGAATATATAAAAACTGATAATCTGGAAAAAACTGTCAAAAAAATGCAAACTGATTTAGATAAGATTAGCGAAACAAAACAGTTAGCCGATGCCCAAGAACTAGGTAAAAAATTGTTTAAATTATCTGAAACTTTAGGTGTATCTGAAGGATCATTACAAAAATCTGGTATTAATTTGGAAAATATTGATGCTATAACAAAAGAAATTACAAAACATCAAGAGGCCGCTGATTTTTTAGTAGAAGTTTGTAGGTATACCGAAAAACAAGTTCCAAATTCAGCACAGGACGTAGAGAAATTATTTGAAGAAATAAAACAAGCAGCTATAAATGAGTTACGGTCCAAGGGAAGCTCTAAAGAGCTAATTGCAGATTTTGAGAAAATTTATACAGAAAATGCAATACATGCTGAAGTTGAAATAGAACGCTCATTAGGAAAAAATGCAAAAGCTTTTGATAAAGTCACAGCTATGCAAAAAGGCGCCGAAATAATGGAAACAT
>JANQTT010000074.1:4494-5459 GCA_030731565.1 Rickettsiaceae bacterium
GGAAACATCCCAGAAAAAAATACTTAATACTTTATCAAAAAAATATCCTGATAAAAAAGAAGCAATTGCTAGCGCTGTAAACGTTATTGACAATAAAATTAAAGAAAACGTCAGAGGCGACTTAAGTGGAATAGCTGCAAAAATGAGTAAAGATACGAAAGCAAAGAACTTAGCAAAAGAACATTTAGGAGCAGGATTAGCTAGTGAAGTTACAATTAAAAGAGCTTATGCAAAAGAAACAAACCAAATAAAAGCTATGTAGTAAATTATGGATATTCTTTCCATTTTTTGCTAACTGCGATAAATTGGGGGTTTTTAAAACCCTCTTTTGCATATTCTAAAATTTTACCATTTAGTGTAGCAATCTCGCCACCCGCAGCCCTGATCAGAGCGTGACCCGCAGCAATATCCCATTCCATTGTTGGACCAAATTTAGGATACACATCACCAGCACCTTCTGCTATCATACATAATTTTACTGAACTTGGTATGGCGATAATTTCTGAAAAATCGTTGGTTTTTAAATAAGTTGCTGTTTTATTGTTAAAAGTTCTGGAACTAACTATTGCAACAAAACCTTCTTGTTCATGAATATTGTTTTCCGCTGACTTACCGCCGGCTTCAATACAAAATTGTTGCCTTTCATCCGTGTAATATAAACGATCTATCGTAGGCTGATATACGAAACCATACGAAGCTTGAGCGTTTTCAACTATTGCCATATTTACAGTAAAGCTATCTTTGTTGCTAATATAGCTTCTAGTTCCATCGATTGGATCAATTAACCAGAAAGACTTTTTTTTATCAAATGAGACAGGCTCTCTTTCTTCACAAATAACAGGTATATCCGGCGTAAGGCTTAATAAATGTTGATATATAAAAGAACTTATTTCTTTATCTGCATTTGTAACAGGAGAATTATCATTTTTTCTAGGACTACAAATTTCTCAATGAAAGGATGGCAT
>JANQTT010000074.1:5469-13813 GCA_030731565.1 Rickettsiaceae bacterium
CCCGCCTCTCTATAATCTAATGCCATTTTCCCGGCTTCTTTGATTATTACCTTTAATTTGTCTACAAGCTGTTTATCCATTTTTTTTTAATCTTTTTATTTTTGTTCAGAGCCAATCTTAGCAGCATATGTATTCACAAGCAAATATGCTACTGTCATTGGTCCCACGCCACCAGGTACAGGTGTTATATATTTTACGTGCTTCTTTACATTTTCAAAATCAACATCTCCCAATAACCCAGGCTTATCCCCTGATTGCCCCCTAGTTATCCCTACATCAATTACCACAGCTTTTTCATTAAAATAGTCTTTTGTAAGAAACCCTGGCTTTCCAACCGCCGATATAATTATATCAGCTTGCCTAGTAATTGCTTGCAAATTAACTGTCTTTGAATGACAAATAGTAACAGTGCAGTCTTCCTTTAACAACAAAGCAGCAAGCGGCCTGCCTACGATATTTGACCTGCCAATTACTACCACGTTTTTTCCTACCAAAACAGGACAACAAGATTTAATCAGCTCTAAAGAACCTCTTGCAGTACAAGGTACAAATCCATGCTCATATGGTGAATATAGCAATCCCACATTTACTGGGTGGAACCCATCGACATCTTTAGAAGGATCGATAGATTTTATTACTTTTAGCTTACTTATATGCTGCGGAAGTGGAAGCTGGACAATAATCCCTGATACGTTTTTATCTTTGTTTAAGGACTGAATCTCATCTAAAATGTCCTTTTCTAAAATATCATCTTCAAATTTTTGTAAACTTGTTTCAATTCCTACCTTAGCTGCAGCTTTTATTTTATTCTGCACATATATACTACTCGCAGGGTCGTTACCTACTAGTATAATTGCTAATTTGGCAGGAGAGACTCCCGACTTTTTATCTTGATCAATTTTTTTCTTCAAATCAGCAAGAATCTTGTCAGATATTTTCTTTCCGTCAATAATCGTTGCTTCATTAATCACGCTATTTTCCTTATACTGTATCACCTGTTACTCTTATAATATCAGCTCCACAATTAGCTAATTTTTTCTCTAAAGATTGATAACCTCTATCAAGATGATAGATTCTCCTTATCTTTGTTTCGCCAGTAGCTACAAGGCCTGCAATAACAAGAGATACTGAAGCTCTTAAATCACTCGCCATAACTTCAGCACCTTTTAATTCAGGTACCCCTCTTACAACCGCCCTATTCCCATTAATTATTATATTTGCTCCCATCCTACACAATTCTGGAACATGCATAAATCTATTTTCAAATATATTTTCTTGCACTTCTGACTTACCATTAGCTAATATCATTAAAGTCATAAATTGAGCTTGCAAATCGGTTGCAAAGCCCGGATAAGGCTCCGTAGAAATATTTACTGGTTTAATTTCTCCGGAATGTTTTACTCTAATTGCCCCTTGCTCTTCTTCTATATATACTCCTGATTTTTTTAGGTAAGAAACAAAATTTTCCAGGATATTTAATTTTATCCCTTTTAACAAAACGTTACCTCTAGTTGCCGCTGCAGCAATCATATAAGTTCCAGCTTCAATCCTATCTGGTAAAACACTATATTCAGTTCCTGTTAACTTCTCTTTCCCTATTATCTTTAAGTTTGTTGTGCCAATGCCATATATTTCAGCGCCCATAGAGCCCAAACAGTTGCATAAATCTGATATCTCAGGTTCCATTGCGCAATTTATAAAATTTGACTCTCCTTTCGCAAGCACAGCCGCTAAAATAGCATTAATCGTGGCACCAACAGATTGCTTTGTAAATTCAAAATTACACCCTTTTAATCTTCCACTTGACTCAGCTACTATATAACCATTTTCAATAGCAATAGTTGCTCCAAGCGCTTCCATGACTGACAAATGCAGATCTACCTGCCTTGCGCCAATCGCACACCCTCCTGGCAGCGAAACTTTTGCCCTGCCAAATCTAGTAAGCAATGGACCAAGCACCCAAATAGAAGCACGCATTTTCCTTACTATATTATAGGGTGCTAAAAAATTATCAATTTTCCTTGAAGATAAAGTTAGCTTGAAAGAGTCTTCTTCTTCCAATATGCCAATTTCTGTACCGTGATTAGATAACAACTGCTTCATCGTTGAAATGTCTGAAAGTTTAGGAATATTTGTGAACACCAGATCTTCATCTGTTAATAACGAAACTGCCATTAACGGTAATGACGCGTTCTTTGAACCACTTATATTTATCTCACCAATGATGGGCTTTCCACCCCGCATTACAATACTGTCCATAAACCGATTTTACTCTATTTTCTTTATAAGAACTAAATGGTGATTATTATATAACCACCGCCAGAGTCATCTCAAGCTGATGCGGTCATCCCGGGCTTGATCCGGGATCTTTAGGGATCTCTAAAAAACAACAATCCGCTTTTTTTTTAGATCCTAAGATCCCGGATCAAGCCCGGGATGGCCGCGTTTAGTTCAGGATGACGGCTGCTATGGCATTCTTGTTTTTTGACATATTAGGTATTTTCTTTTAGCCTTTTGCACTAAGATCTAAATTTAAATCGAATAACTAATAATAGTCAAAAAAGCAAGCAATCCGCTCAACAAACAAAAAATTCTAGAAATTAATTTTTTGCATTGTATCGAGCGGATTACCAAATTCTTACTATAGCTATCCACTTTGAACTCGGATCGTTGTTACTTGCCGCTTACCTATTGTGTATAGGGCTTCGGGCTCCTTAAGCTCAAGCCCAAGTTCAAATTGAATAACTATAAGGCTATAAATTGCTAAAAAATTATTTTTTAGCTTCGCTTTCCTCAAGAACAGCACCTAGTATATCACCAAGGCTTGCACCACTGTCCGTAGAGCCATATTCTTTAATAGCTTTTTCTCTAGCATCAATTTCAAGAGCTTTAACAGAAAGAGCTAATCTACGATTGGTTTTATCAACAGAAATAATTTTAGCGTCTATTCTATCTCCTTCAACAAATCTATCAGCCTTTTGCTCTGATCTGTCTGATGAAAGGTCAGTTTTCTTAATAAAACCAGATGCTTTATCATCAATATTCACCTCAACGCCATCGTTATTTGCGCCAACAACCGTACATGTTACAACCATATTTTTCTTGAATTCATTAACCGAACCTTCATATGGATCATCACTCAATTGCTTAATACCTAGAGCAACTCTATCTTTTTCAATATCAATGTTTAGAACTTTACATTCAACTTCGTCGCCTTTATTGAAATTTTTCAACAAATCAGCGCCAGAACTTTCCCAACTAATATCTGATTCATGAATCATACCATCAGTGTTTGTATCAATTGCTACAAACATACCAAAATCTGTAATATTTCTAATTGGCGCCTTAATAATGCTACCGACAGGATGTTGTTCAGCAAATCTAACCAGCGGATTATCTTGACATTTTTTGATACTTAATGAAATTCTATGTCTTTCTGTATCAACATCGAGGATAACAAAATCAACTTCTTGGCCAATATTTAGAAGCTTCTTAGGATTCTGATTTGTTTTACCCCATGCAATTTCCGATGAGTGAACAAGACCTTCTATTCCATCTTTAAGTTCAATAAACACTCCATAATCAGCAATGTTTGTTACTTTACCTGACATCGCTTTACCAACAGGGAATTCTTCAGTAACATGCTCCCATGGGTTTGCATCAAGTTGCTTCATACCAAGAGAAATTCTCTTTGTATCTTCATTATATTTAATAACCATAACTTTAATTTCTTGACCAAAAGTAAGCACCTCTGAAGGGTGGTTTATTCTACTCCAAGAAATATCCGTAACGTGCAGCAATCCATCTACGCTTCCAAGGTCAACGAACGCACCATAATCAGTAATATTCTTGACGATACCATTAATAATATCTCCTTCTTTAATTTGAGATAGCATTTCATCTCTTGCTTCCGAACGAGCTTCTTCAAGGATTGCTTTTCTAGAAACAACAATATTTCCAAGCTTTCTATCCATTTTCAAGATTTGGAAAGGCTGCGGAATATCCATAATAGTAGTAGGATCTTTAATTGGCCTTACATCAGCTTGGCTACCTGGCAAGAACGCAACAACACCATCAATATCAACCGTAAATCCTCCTTTGACTCTTCCAAAGATAGTACCAGTAATATTTTCTCCTTTTTCAAATAGCTCTTCAAGTCTAACCCAGGATTCCTCGCGTATAGCTTTTTCGCGGCTAAGGACAGTTCCTCTTCTTCCTTCGACTTTTTCAACGAATACATCAACTATATCACCCACTTTTGGCAATTCTTGTCCTTTTACAAGCTGAAATTCACTTACGGGGATTCTACCTTCATTTTTTAGCCCAACGTCAACTACAATCACTTCAGAACCTGTTTCAACAACTTGTCCTTTGACAACTGAACCTTCTTTTACATGTGAAGTATCAACGGTCTCAAGCATTTTAGCAAAATCATCTTCTGCCGGCGTTACGTCTGCTAATTGGGGAATAAATCTTTTTTTTACGGTCATAATAAATATATAAAAAACTAAATAATGCCAAATTTAGTTAAATCTTAAGTTAACAACCAGATAAACCATTGGCATTAAAACTAAATATTGTGGATCTAGTTGGTTTATCTGTATATAAATTCTTTTATTTTTAAAATTACTTCGGAAGGATTTAATTCGCTTGTATCAATTACAAGCGCATCGTCTGCGGCCTTTAATGGGGCAACATTTCGATTACTATCTCTTGCATCCCTTTTTTTCAGTAAGTCTAAAACGTCATCGAGTATACAGTCCTTTCCCTCTGATTGCAACTGTTTATATCTACGCATAGCCCTCACTTGAACATCAGCTGAGATAAATATTTTTACATCTGCATCTGGAGCTACAACTGTTCCAATATCGCGTCCTTCCATCACTATTCTTGGGGTATTATTCATCAAGTTAATTAGATACTTTGTCAGGTTCGCTCTTACTCCTGGTATAGTAGAGATCTTTGAAGCGACATCACCAATTAATTCAGTATTTAAATCTACCCCTTTTACCCTTGATATTACATCCTCATTTTCCGATGCATGCATGACTGCGTCAATATTATCTGGATCTATGCCATCTTCAATACACACGAAAGCAAGGCCACGATATATAATGCTAGACTGAACGTACTTAAGAGAAAATTCTTTTGCAAGCATTGAGCCTATCAACCCTTTTCCAGATGCCGATGGCCCGTCAAGTGCGATTTTAAAATCTAAATTTTTATTATTAGCTTTTTCTGTTAAATTCATTAGGTTTGAGCTCAAATTTCAATTTTTATTGTACTATTTTTCAGATGGTGGTAATACAAGGCGCAAGAAGCGAACAATGCAATTTAATCTGAGTATTGATACTATAATTATTCAATTTGAATTTGGCGCTAAGAGCAAAACCTATATCTAATAGGGAAAAAGGCGAGCAATAACGCACCAAGTCCAAAGTGGATGACTATACTTTTTATAATATTTTAATAAGCTTAGCAAAAGAAATTCTTGAATTTTAGAAAAATTACTTGTAAAAAGACGGGTAATTGAAATTGGAATAAAAAATTTTTTTAAAACAAAATATTCCATATTAAGGGCGGTTAGCTCAGTTGGTTAGAGCGCTACGTTGACATCGTAGAGGTCGGAAGTTCGAATCTTCTACCGCCCACCATTGTTGCGTTTGGCAAATCCTTATTTATTGATCAAGTCCTTTCAAAGCAAATGACTATACTTACTTGCTTAAAGACGAATTTTACTTTATAGTTAGCTAGAATTTTTCTTTAATTTACAACCTCTTGGCAAGGCAAAATAACTAAAGAGAAATTATGCAAATAAAGGAGAGGTGGCCGAGTGGCTGAAGGCGCCCGCTTGGAAAGCGTGTATACGAGCAATCGTATCGGGGGTTCGAATCCCTTCCTCTCCGCCATTTTCAAAGGGTATATCCTGATCAGATGGGTAACAGTTTATACTTAAAGACTAGGTAACAGTTTTATTCCAAAAGGATCAACAGATGGTTCTACTCTACAAGTATCCATATCAAAATATCCTAACGCATGATTCATAAATTGCCCAAGCCAAATATATCATCAGCAACTATTTTGTTGATAGTAATGGATCGTATATGATTGACGCGATATTCCACTGCAAAATCGAGAAGACAGGTTTGAGAATTAATGCATTGGCCCATGAAGCTCCTGAATATTATTGGGCTGACAGCAAAAGAAATAAATAAGGTGCAGAGTGCACCAAAATGGGCTAAAAAAATATGTGCAATATATATTAGGAGGACTCCATGAGCAACATACAAAAAGGAAAATACCGTCATTACAAAGGCCATTTATATGAAGTAATCGATACGGCTCGTCATTCTGAAACCCTCGAAGATATGGTGATTTACAAAGCACTTTATGGTGATTTTGGGATATGGGTGCGGCCTCTTGAAATGTTCCTAGAAGATATTGAGATAAATGGCAAAATCCAAAAAAGGTTTGAGTTTATAGACAATGAATTATCAAATGCAATTCATATTGATGCCTTAAAATCTGACTACAAACTTTTTGAGGCAACGCCAGACCAAGCAAAAATCCTTAACAGCAAAATGGATAAATTCAATGCAGAACAACTATCTTTTGCTGGCGATATCGAACTGGAGAAAAATTATCTTATCAAGGATCAAATTGGCAATATTATTGCGGGCATCAAGGGATGTTTTTATCTCAGAGAATGTCTCTATATCAGCCCGCTTTTCGTTGATGAAGATAAAAGGAAGCAAGGTTTAGGAAGTATTTTGCTGCAGACCATTGAGCAACAAGCAAAATCCATGCATATCAGATTGATTCATTTAGATACCTTTGATTTTCAAGCGAAAAATTTTTATCTTAAACATGGCTACAAAATATTCGGCATTTTAGACGACTGCCCCAAAGGTCATAAGCGATATTATATGAAAAAAGTGTTATGAGCAAAATTATGAACAACCAAGGAAAATCTTACGATAACATTGCAGAGGGCTTTGCTAAAATGCGGAATTCTTTAATACCGAGAAAAAATACCTCGATACTTTAATAGATCACATCCCCTCTAAACTCTATCTTTTTCTTCTCTCATAACTTGGATCATAGCCTTTCAGCTGGTATCTATAACTATCTGCTACGTTACTAGATAGTAACCATTAACTTGACAGGGCCGTCATGTGGCACAACCCTATAAACTTCTTATTATATTATTATTTTTTGTTTTTGTTAATGGTGTATTAGGCTTGGGTTCTGATTTTTTCTCTTGGTATATTTTACCAATAACTTTAGCTTCTTCAATAATTTTTTGACTATCTTTAACAGCCGTTACTTTGTCTTGTGCCACAGTTTCTATTGATTGAGATATATTAGCTCCCATACCTTTGTTTGCCACAACTTCCAACATCATTTCTTTATATTTACCTTGCGTCACAGGCAAAGTGTAGACCTTCCCACCACGCTCAATATAACCAATCGCATCATCCCCCTTGCCCATAAACTTTACAGGTACTGGAGAACTTACTTCAGTCAACTTACCTTTGTCATCGTAGTGCGCGGTAAAATATACCGCCCCTTTTTCTGGAATATTACGACCATTTTCGTCTTTTACAGCCATTGAAAAATGTACCGGACCTTTTCCTGTCTCAATCTCTTTAGGAAATTCTATCTGTCTATAACTCTTAATAGAACGCATCGTCCCGTCTTCAAGCGCAACTTGCGTTGCACCCTGCACTGTAGTTTCTTTTAAATAGGTAATACGCTGACCATCAGCATCTTTGATCTCCGAAAGACGAGTCTTGGAGTTTGGTAGCGGAACCCAACCTACATTCTTAAAACTACCTTGGAATTGACTATGCACCTCTTTATAGCCATTTGATTCAATATTTTTTAGTTGGTTTTCTGTTTCTGGCTTTTGCATCACTGAAGACAATTTTTCTTTACCAGTCTCCGTTTGTAAAAACGTACGAAATGAACTTAAGTCCTGATTCAAAAAGCTGCTTCTTCCTTCTACAGGAATAATTTTAGCGATTTCTTGCTGCAAATATGACTGTTGTTTTGTCAACACTTTATCACGAATAGCTTGAGTAATTGGATCAACTCCACTACCAGAAAATACTCTTGGGCTAGAAGGAAAAGGTAATACTTTCTCTGACGGATTAAGCGAAATTATCACTTTATCTTTCGCCCCTACTGCACTTACCGTCGCACTCTTCTCTGATGTGCCTTTTGCTGATACTACATTCTCGGCTTTAACCTTTACTTGAGGATGAGTTGGAATTTTTTGCGTGGGTTGCGCTACAGTAGTCTTAGTTAATTGTTGCGGGGAAGGTGCCGTAATTATGGCTGG
>JANQTT010000075.1 GCA_030731565.1 Rickettsiaceae bacterium
TAATAGGATTGACCACCAAAATGATTGATGAGTTTATAAATAAAAAAGCGCAAAAGGATATTTTAGTTGGTCTACTAGGCTCAAAACCATGCATAGCAGCTGTTAATACTAACTTACTCGATAAATTTTTTCCTGATATCAATTTATTTTACAATAATATAAGGCAAGAATGGCCCTGTTTGGATTTAGAGCATAGTGAACTTAAATTATTGGACAATGCCACTGATATCAATGCTTTTAACCAAGAAGTACAAAATATATTGCGCCAAAATGCAATTGATATGGAGGTATATTTACAAGATCCATTTACCACCTATTTATCTCATGACACTAAGTTTGGTCAGGGAGTTATAATTGAACCCAATGTTTATTTTGGAGCAAATGTTAAGCTACATGATAATGTCCGTATCAGAGCATTTTCTTATTTGGAAGGAGCGGAAATAGAAAGTGGCGCAGAAATAGGGCCATTTGCCAGAATAAGAGGTGATAGTAAGATTGGAAAAAAAGCCAAGATAGGAAATTTCGTTGAGATCAAGAACAGTAAGCTGGCTTCTGGTACTAAGGCATCTCATCTTTCTTATATAGGGGACGCCAAAATAGGTAAGAATGTTAATGTTGGTGCAGGTGTTATCACTTGTAATTATGATGGTTTTAAAAAACACGTCACAGTAGTTGGAGATAATAGTTTTATTGGATCGAACAGCTCTTTAATTGCACCTGTAACTATTGGAATTAATTCGCTTATAGGCGCAGGTTCTTTTATAAACAAAGATGTTCCGGACTACACTTTTGCTAAAGGCAGAGCTGAGCAAATTATGAAACCAAATAAGAGGAAATAAATATGTGTGGCATTATCGCTGGAATTACTACAAGTAATATATTACCAATCTTAGTTGGTGGGCTGGAGCAACTAGAATATAGAGGGTATGATAGTGCAGGACTAGCACTAATTCTGAGTGGCAATATACATGTAGTTAAAGCTGCCGGCAAAGTTGCTGTGCTAAAAAACCTATTAGCCAAAGAGAAGTTTAACAGTCAAATAGGAATCGGTCATACAAGATGGGCAACTCATGGTGTGCCAAATGCAGTAAATGCTCATCCACATGCTACTGCTAGAGTTGCTGTAGTTCATAATGGGATTATTGAAAACTATAAGGAGTTAAAGCAAGAGTTGCAAAACCTTGGCTATCAATTTAAATCAGAGACGGATACAGAAGTAATTACAAATTTGCTGGATTATTATATTTCATTAAATAACGATCCAAAAGAGGCCTCGATTCAGACTATAGGGAGATTGGAAGGGTCATTCTCAGTAGTTTTCATGTTCAAGAGTGATAAATTTCTATTTGCCACTTCGAGAAAAACTTCTCTAATATTAGGGCTAGCAGAAGATGCTATTTACATTGCTTCAGACGTGGTGGCTTTTGGTAATAAAGTTAACAACGTAATTTATTTGGAAGATGGTGATAAAGCTGTGGTTAGTTTAGATTCGTATCAGATATTTGATAAGAATAACAATCCAGTTAAGAGGTCTTTGAAAAAATCCTCTATATTAGAAGAAGTCACAAAGAATGATTTTCCCCATTTCATGCTTAAAGAAATATACCAGCAGCCCGTGGTTTTAGAGCAAACCATCAAAAAATATTTAACAGGAAATGAACTAGACAAAGTAAAAATTGACTGGAATAAGATTGATAGTATCAAGATTTTAGCTTGTGGTACTGCTTATTACTCAGGATTAGTTGCCAAATATTGGCTTGAAGAATTGACAAACATATTTGTTGACCTCGAAGTAGCTTCTGAATTCAGATATCGCCGTAATGCGGCGAAAAAAAATGAAATCACCATCGTCATTTCGCAATCTGGAGAAACTTTAGATACTCTCGAAGCTTTGAGAAAAACGCAATCTTATGGACAGAAAACAATAGCTATCTTGAATACAGAGAATAGTTCTATTGGCAGAATAGCAGATTATATATTGCCAATAATGGTTGGTCCTGAAATAGGAGTTGCTTCTACCAAGGCTTTTCTCGGGCAATTAATGGTTATTGCTGCACTTGGTTTAGATATTGGCTTGAAAAAAGGTAATATTAGTCAAAACAGATTTGAAACACTAACAGCTGAACTATCAAAAGTACCAAACTTGATTACGGAAATCTTATCTAAGTCAGAAGATATAAAAAAAGTAGCTATGCAGATTAAGGACTCACCTAGTGTATTATTTATTGGTAGAGGAAATTTATATCCAATTGCTATGGAAGGCTCGTTGAAACTAAAAGAATTGTCCTATATCCATGCAGAAGGCTATCCAGGAGGGGAATTAAAGCACGGGCCGATCTCCTTAATCGACAGTAATATGCCGGTTGTTGCTCTGATGCCAAGTGGCCATTTATTTGAAAAAATGTTTTCCAATTTACAAGAGCTTAGTGCTAGAGGAGGAAAACTACTGACTATTGTTGGTCATCGCCGCGCCAGTAAAGTGTCTGATTCATCTTCTTGGGTAGTATCCATACCAGATTGCGATGAATTTATTGCTCCTATGATCTATTCTATTCCTATGCAATTATTAGCCTATTACACAGCCCTTCTAAAAGGAAATGATATTGATCAACCACGTAACCTAGCCAAAAGCGTGACGGTTGAGTAAATTAAGCGCGCTCCTACATGTTCTACAAAGGAGAAGCTTTGATAATAGTTGATTAAGAATGTTAACCGCAGCGTTTAAATTATATGAAGTTATCAGCTGAGCTATAAGATCGAGTCATTTTTAAAGTTTCATATTCTTTTCTCAATATAGTCTACGAGTGGTCCCGCCAAATTAAGATCATAAAGCTGCTCAATTGCTACAAGACCAGTTGGAGAGGTAATATTAATTTCTATCAAATATTCATCTATCATACCTACACTACCCTGTACCTCTTCTTAATATCACCTCATTTGTTAAGGTGACGGTGCTGATACAAATTTAAGAAGAGAACTAAAGGACAACTATTAGATGAAAAAGTTCTGTATTTAGAATAATTTTGTAAATTGTAATCAACTATTGACCCCCTGAGAGCGAAAATTGTAATGAAAATT
>JANQTT010000076.1 GCA_030731565.1 Rickettsiaceae bacterium
GTTGGGATTGGTGGTTCTGGTAAATCTACTATTGCTAAAAAATATGCAAAAGAATCTGGCGCTACAATCATTTGGAGCCTTAATGCTGAGTCAAGAGGCGCAATAGTTTCTTCAATGAAACAAATTGCCTATACGATAGCATCAAAAGAAAAAGAAAGAGAAGAGGTTGATAAAATATTAGCAATAAAAGACGCTTTTGAACGCGAAAGAGGATTATTATTATTTTTAAGAAAGTGGGCTAAATCTTATCCAGGTTGGTTAATTATATATGATAATGTTAAATCATTTAATGATATAAAAAGGTTTTTCCCGCATGATCCTAGCGGTTGGGGAGAAGGGAATGTAATAATAACTACAAGTAATAATAATATAGTACATAATGATATTATTTTATCAGAAAATGTTGTTACGGTTGGGGGGTTAAGTGACCAAGAAAAAGCAAAATTATTTATTAGCATATTAGAAGATAGTAAAAAAAAATATGATATAGACTATGATCAGTGCCTAAATGATATACCTTCATTTCCATTAGATGTTTTAATCGCCGCTCACTATATAAAGGAGACTAATATAAGTTGTACGCAATATTTGAAATATTCTTCTTCGCATAACCAGGTCTTTAGAAATGCTCAGCTTAATATTTTAAATGATGTCGGCGAATACTCAAAAACGAGATATGATATTATTACGCTTCCAATACAATATATGGTAGAAAAGTCAGCCGACTTTAGAGATTTGCTTATAATGATTAGCAATATATCATCGCTTGATATACCTAAAAAACTTTTGGCTTCTTATAAAGGAGACATAATAGTTGATAACTTTATTTATGCATTAAAAAAATTCTCTTTAATTACAAAAGAAACGAACCAAAAAAATGGCTTAGGTCAGGTTTTTTCGATTCATAAGAGTACACAAGATGTTATATTTGCCTATTTTGTAAATTCCTTACAGTTTGCAGAAAATCCTAATCAGCTGCATAATATTTCAGTATTTCTAGAGAATTACTTATCAAATATTTTGGATGAGAATGATTTTCTAAAGATACAGTTGTTCGTTCCCCATATAGAGAAATTTTTGAAAAACTCTCGCTTATTTAATAAGCAAGATATAGCTAGGTTAAATAAAAAATTAGGCGTTAGTTACTTTTATCTTGGTAAATATGAAAAAGCAAAGGGAGCGTTTTATAATGCTTTGAATATTTATGGCCAGGGCAAAAATAATGAAATAGATAAAGCTAAGGTTTTAGCGCGTTTAGGAGCTGCGTATAGGAATACTGCGGATTTTCAAAAAGCAAAAGAGTGTTTGGAAAAAGCTCTTAAAGCATACGAAAAATATTATGGAGCTGATCATGTTAAAACTGCTCGGATTTCTACGACTCTTGGAAGTGTTTATAGGAATATAGGCGATTATCCTAGAGCAAAGAAATTGCTTGAAAATGGTTCTGCTATATTTAAGAAACAATATAATAAGGAACATAAAAATACAATCTGGAGCTTATCATATTTAGGGCAGTTTTACAAAAATATAGGTAGCTATACTGAAGCTAGAGCGTTACTTGAGAAAACTTTTTCTACATACGAAACAGAATTTGGGAATACTCATATTAAAACTGCATGGAGTTTAGTACATCTTGCTAGTGTATATCGTAGTATAGGTTATCCAGAAAAGGCAAAAGAGTATTTAATTCGAGCGATAGAAATATATAAATTGCGATGCGGAGAAGATAGCTTCGAATATGCTTGGAGTAGGGCACATTTAAGTGCGGTTTATAGGGATTTAGGTAAGTTAGATGAAGCTATAAATATATTAAAAGGAAGTATAGCTTTTTATAATAACAATTTACCTGTTGGTCATATAATTCATGGATGGATAAAGTTCCACTTAGGCAATGCATATAGGCATAAAGGGAACCAAGAACTTGCAAAGGAATACCTTAACGAATCGCTGTTAATTAATGAAAAATATTATGGAAAAAGCCATATTAAAACAGCACAAATATTGAATAGCCTAGGAAAATTAGCTATTGTTAGTCAGGATTTTGAACACGCAAAGATTTGTCTTGAAAAGTCTCTGAAAATATATTCAATACATGGCCATTATGATAAGTATAAAGCCTATGAGGCTTTAGGGGATTTATACACTGAAATGTATAAAAACAAAAGTGATAAGACATTAATAGATATGAGTCTAGAAAACCTTCAAAAAGCAATTGCTGTTATCGAAAATAATTTTCCTGCTGATTCGGTCCATATAGCTAGAATTAAGTCTAAGTTAGAGAGTTTTTAGATAATTAATTCTGTTACAAATGGTAATAATTTTATCTATGTAATTTACACTTAGTTTTATATATAAGTCAATTTAACGCATTTTATTTATACTTTACTATAGCTAGGGTGGTAATTGTAAATCAGTGTGGTTTACAAGAAACCGCTCTTTAAGTTGTATGGGAGCTAAAATTTTGAGGTGAGGTATATTATGGAATGTCTAGAAAATAGAGAATTTAGAATTACAAAGATAGAAATCAACGAGCTCGATAGACTGCTAAATAAGTCTGGTGTAAAAGAGGAAAGAATAAAAAATAAATTGCGCCAGCTCATTGAAATAGAGGGAGATGCTAGTATAATATTAGAACTAGAAAGTTTAATATAATATAGTTGATAGAAATTTTTGAGGTCACCACCCATAAATTTAAATTTTTCTAGAGTCTATATGAAGTTGTAAAATGTGGCGCTGCAAAGGTAGAGAGTTTAGAAAATCTCTATCTTTGTGGCGCCTAAACAACTATATTTCTTCAACAAAAGCTTCTTTTATAGTTTTTAGTCCTATTTCTTCAAATGCAATTTCTAGGCTGTCTCCATTTTTTCTAACGATAATTCCATTACCAAATTTTTGATGATAAACTTTGTTTCCAGGATTTTTTCCAGAATTATTTATTTTGCTATTTTTCCTTATGTGAATAGTTTGCATAGAGAAGTTATGCTTGGATCCCATATAATTTAATTTATTAGTAGAAGAGCCGCGTATACATAAATCATCGGGTATTTCATTTAAAAACCTAGACGGTATCGAGCACAGGATTTCTGCAAAAACTCTTCTGCTTTCTGCATAAGTAATACATAGATCTTTTTTTGCGCGTGTTATGCCAACATAAGCAATCCTTCGTTCTTCTTCTAAGCCTTTTTCGCCTTCTTCTAATAAGGCTTTTTGGTGAGGGAATATGTTTTCTTCCCAACCTGGTAAGAATACGAAATCAAATTCAAGACCTTTTGCTGCATGTAGAGTCATTATTTTAACTGTACCGCCAAAATCTGTTTCAAGTGATTCGTTATCCAT
The DNA here is from genome assembly GCA_030731565.1 of Rickettsiaceae bacterium. GTDB lineage: Bacteria > Pseudomonadota > Alphaproteobacteria > Rickettsiales > Rickettsiaceae > Megaera_A. The sequence goes on from JANQTT010000076.1 coordinate 3,337, forward strand.
GATTAGGCTAGAATGCTCTACAAATTCTACGATATTATCAAATTCATCAATAGCTCGCAGCATCTCGTTTATATTTTCAACCCTTCCACGAGACTCTTCTGTTTTTTCGGCCTTAAGAATATTTAAGTAATTAGATTCTTCTAAAATAAATTTGGTAACATCAAAGGCTGATTCTTTTTCGTATTTTTGCCCAGCTAGGGTAATTATGTGGACAAAGTCAGCTAGGCTATCTTTTGTTTTACCCTTGAATTTGTTTTCGCTGATCATTTGCTTTAGCGCCTCAAAAACGGAGATTCCGTATTCACTTGCGTAATCCTTTATTTTCTTAAGAGTAACATTCCCTATAGACCTTTTTGGAACATTAATAATTCTTTCTAATGCAAGGTTATCATTTGTATTGATACTTAGTCTTATATATGCCAGAACGTCACGAATTTCCATTCTTTCATAGAATCTTAAACCTCCAATGATTTGGTAAGGAAGTGCATTGCTTATGAAAACTTCTTCGAAAGCTCTTGTCTGAAAGCCGGCTCTTACCAGGATAGCGATTTGGTTAGCCTTAAATTTTCCGGTTTTTACATAATTTTCTACTTCAGTAGATATGAATCTTGCTTCTTCTTTATCGTTCCAGCAAGATATAATTTTAAGTCGTTCTCCTTCTTTTTGGTCCGTCCAAAGCTTTTTTCCATGTCTTTTTTTATTATTTCCAATAATACTGGACGCGGCATTTAAAATAAAAGGTGTAGATCGATAATTTTGTTCTAGCTTTATGATTTTGGCATTTGGGAAATCTTGTTCAAAGCGAAGTATATTTTTTACTTCTGCTCCACGCCAACTATATATTGATTGGTCATCGTCACCCACGCAGCATATGTTTTTATGCTTACTTGCTAGCATCCTTGCCCATACATATTGCACTGCATTTGTATCTTGGTATTCGTCTATTAGAATATACTTAAACTTATTCTGGTAATGCTCTAGGATATCTGGATTTTGAATTAAAATCTGATTACAATAAAGCAGTAGATCGCCAAAATCTAAAGCATTTGAATCATGCATTTGTTTCTGGTATTCGGAATATATTGAACTTGCAATTTTATGAGCCGGCGAATGAAAATCGGATTCAGAAAGTTTTTCTGATAATAAACCTTGGTCTTTCCATCTTGAAATAATTACATGGATCATTTTGGGTGGGTATTGTTTGATATCCACATTGTTTTGCAGCGCTATATTTTTGATAAGCTTTACTTGATCATCCTGATTGATGATAGTAAAATTGCTGCTTAACCCAAGATCAAGAACATTTATATAAGATCGTAACATTCTAGTTGCAATCGAATGAAATGTTCCAATATTAAGGCCATCAGCTTGAATAATCCTATTAACCCGCTCTTGCATTTCTTTTGCGGCCTTATTTGTAAAAGTGACTGCTAAAATATTTGAAGGATAAGCTATGTTTTGTTCGATAATGTGCGCTATTCTACTTGTTAAGACTTTGGTTTTGCCTGTCCCAGCACCCGCAAGTACAAGTAGAGGTCCTTCGATTTGATTAACGGCTTCTAGCTGCTGTGGGTTTAAACTGCTTTGTATAACTTTTTCTGGATACATATTTTTATTTAATCATGGCCTTACGATTATCATAAAAAATAATAGAGGTTCTTTTACGTTGAGTCGAGCAATATGATGATTTATTTTAGGAATGCCTAACTAGAATATAGACACTATAACCACCGCCGGAGTCATCCTGAACTCGTTTCAGGATCCAAAAAAAACAACAATCCGCATTTTCCTTTAGATCCTGAAATAAATTCAGGATGACGTGACGGTGACAGGATGACGTGACAATGGTTATAGCGTCTGTATTTAGTTAGGAATACCTAACTTTTAAAAATTTTTACTCTATCTTTTATGAAATTTATTCATTATAATCGGCCCTCAAGGTAATAAGTGATGTATTTGATATGAGCACACAAGCGTTTCATCAGCAACAAGCTCAAGCGCAAGCACTACAGAAGAAAAGAAGTTCTGCTTTGCTTGGAGGTGGAGTTAAAAGAGTTTCAACGCAACATGATAAAGGAAAGTTAACGGCAAGGGAGCGAATAGAAGTTTTACTTGACCCGGATAGTTTCGAGGAAACAGGAATGTTTGTTGAACACCGTTGCGATAATTTTGGAATGAAAAATAAAAAATTTTCTGGAGATGGTGTTGTAACCGGCCATGGGACTATAAATGGCCGCTTAGTGTTTGTGTATAGCCAAGACTTCACGGTTTTAGGTGGGTCCCTTGGGGAATATCATGCTAAGAAAATCTGTAATATAATTGATTCGGCTATTGAAGTTGGAGCGCCAGTAATTGGTATAAATGATTCAGGTGGTGCAAGAATACAGGAAGGGGTAGATGCGCTTGGGGGCTATGGTGAACTATTTCACAGAAACGTAAAAGCTTCAGGCGTTATACCTCAGATTACTCTAGTCATGGGGCCATGCGCAGGTGGAGCGGTATATTCTCCAGCTTTAACTGATTTTATTTTTATGGTTAAAGGCTCTTCTTATATGTTTGTAACTGGACCAGATGTGGTAAAAACTGTTACAGGCGAAGAAGTAACGCAAGATAAGTTAGGCGGGGCTAAAGTTCATACTACAAAATCTGGCGTTGCTGACCTTGCGTTTAAGAATGATATAGAAGCTTTATTAGAAACAAGAAGATTCTTTAACTTTCTGCCGTCTTCAAATAGAGGCAAATTGCCAATCAGACCAACAAGAGATCCGGCTGATAGGGTTGATATGTCTCTTAATACTTTAGTTCCAACAATTCCTAATAAATCATATGATATGAAGGAATTAATCGAACGTATAGTAGATGAAGGAGAATTTTTCGAAATTCAGCCGAATTATGCAAAAAATATTTTAATCGGATTTGGCTATATGGAAGGTGCTCCGGTCGGTTTTGTGGCCAACCAACCATTGCATTTAGCTGGTTGCCTGGATATAGATTCGTCAAGAAAAGCAGCGCGTTTTATTAGGTTTTGTGATGCGTTTAATATTCCTATAGTAACCCTTGTAGATGTTCCAGGGTTCCTGCCTGGTGTTGATCAAGAATATAATGGAATCATTAAACATGGTGCTAAGCTTTTATATGCTTATGCAGAAGCTACGGTTCCAAAAATCACTATTATAACAAGGAAAGCATATGGCGGAGCTTATATTGTAATGAATTCTAAACACCTTAAGGGTGATTTGAATTATGCATGGGTAAATTCTGAAATAGCAGTGATGGGAGCAGAAGGTGCTGCAGAAATTATTTTCCGAGAAGATAGTAAAGATCCTGAAAAAAAACAAAAGAAAATAAGTGAATACAAAGAGAACATCACCTCGCCATTTATTGCTGCATCCCGTGGATATTTGGATGACATTATTAGACCGCAAAACACACGTTGGAGAATCTGCAAAGGATTAAAATATTTACGCACTAAAAAAGTAGATATGCCGTGGAAGAAACATGATAATTTACCATTATAAGAGTTGACGATGAGTAAGCCGTTATTTGAAAAAGTATTAGTAGCTAATAGAGGTGAAATAGCACTTCGCATTATGAAAACATTGCACCAGATGGGCATTAAGTCGGTTGCAATATATTCTGAAGCTGATACAAATTCTGATCATGTACAATATGCAAACGAGGCATATTATATCGGAAATTCACCTGCCACAGAAAGTTACCTTTCAATAAAAAATATTGTCAATGCAATTAGATTAAGTGGAGCGCAAGCCGTTCATCCCGGGTATGGTTTTCTGGCGGAAAATTCTCAATTTGCTAATATCCTAAAAAGAGAAGGTATTACCCTCATCGGGCCAAGCGCTAAAGTCATCAAAAAGATGGGCGATAAAATTGAGGCTAAGAAAATTGCTATTGACTCTGGAGTTAGCACTGTTCCTGGTTATATGGGTACAATTAATAGCCTTGACCAGGCAATTAAAATTGCTGAAGATATTGGTTTCCCGGTGATTATTAAAGCAGCAGCTGGTGGCGGTGGCCGCGGTATGCGTGTTGTTGAAAATAAAAAACAAATGGGGAAAGCGTTTGAATCGGCAAAATTTGAAGCAGAAAATTGCTTTAGTGATGACAGAGTATTTATTGAAAAACTCATTGTCGCGCCGCGCCATATTGAGATTCAGCTAATAGCTGATCAATTTGGTAATGCTGTATGTCTAGGTGAACGTGAGTGCTCTATCCAAAGATATCATCAAAAGGTTATTGAAGAAGCTCCAAGCTCATTCGTTGATGAAGAAACTCGCCAAAAAATGTATACAGAAGTCATTGCATTATCAAAAAAAGTTGGTTACTTCTCTGCGGGTACTGTCGAGTTCATGATGGATAATAATAAAAATTATTATTTCCTTGAAATGAATACTAGGCTCCAGGTAGAACATCCAGTAACGGAATTAATCACTGGGATCGACATAGTAGAGCAGATGATTAGAGTTGCTGCAGGTAAAAAATTACCTTTCACGCAAGAAGATATAAAATTACAAGGATGGGCAATAGAATCCAGGATCTGTGCTGAGGATCCTTCTCGTGGATTCTTACCATCTAGTGGCCGAATTCTAGAATACCATGAACCTCCAAAAAGCGCTAATGTAAGAATCGATAGTGGTATTGGCGCTGGAGGTGAAGTTAGTATGTTCTATGATGCTATGATCGCAAAATTATGTACTTATGCTGATACTAGAGAAGAAGCAATTGAACTGATGAAAAAGTCTTTGAGTTCGTTCATTATTCATGGTATATCGCATAATATTAGTTTCCTTGAAGCTTTAATACACCATGAACGTTTTGGCACTGGAGATATTCATACAGGGTTTATTGATGAGGAATATCCAGACGGTTTTTCAGGAGCGAAGCTAACCTCAGAAATTAATGAAGTCTTCTTATCTACAGCAATTCTTGCGTTTTTAACCGAACAAAAAAGAGCAGTTTCTTTGCCGGATCAATTATCTGATCAATCCAATAAGATCGGCACTAGGTGGATTGTATCTATTGATAGCGGCCAATTCCCAGTTATCATTAAACCTGTTGAAGGTGGGTATAATATTAGGCATGGAACGAATAGACTGACCATCAGGAGTAATTGGAATATTGGAACCCCATTGATCGCGGCTATTGTTAATGGGCAAAAAGTAAATATAAAAGTTGAGCGTATTACGACAGGATATAAACTAACCTACTCTGGTATAACAGTTGATACTTACGTTCGTTCTCCGAGAATGTCAGAACTTGAGGCTTTGATGCCTGATCGACGCGATGAGGAAGATCAATCAGAGTTGGCAGCCCCTCTTTCAGGTCAAATTATAGGAATAAGCGTTAAAGAAGGCGAAAGTGTTACTCCTGGCCAAGAATTACTAGTTTTAACTGCTATGAAAATGGAAAATATTATTACGGCAGAAAGAGCATGTAAGATTTCTAAGATTATGGTTTCTGAGATGGAAAGCGTTTCAAGTGGTCAGATTCTGATTGAATTTGAATAGTCCAAAGCAAATTGGAGGAAATAACTATAGATACCCCGAACGCCTCGCAGGTTATCCTGAACTTGTTTTAAGGATCTTGCCGAGTATATTAGGTCTTAAAAACAAGTGGGATTGTTGCATGGCTCGGCTACAATCCTAAAACCCCACTAGTCATGCTGAACTAGTTTCAGCATCTCAAGAAACAAATTCAGTATGCACTTTGTTTAAGATTCTGAAACACGTTCAGAATGACCGTAGTAGCGTACAGGACGACGCAGTGTAGAGTTCAGGATGAACCGCGCAACGTTTATAGTTACTCACTTTAAAGCTCAAGACGCGTTGCTGCCTTACACATATTTGTATATAGGCTTCGCTCCTTACGTCTTGCTTTACTATTTAATCTGAAAAATAATATAATCTAGTATTATTTGGCCTTTTAAACGCATATTTGAATATTTTTCTTCTTACTACAAACCTTTCCTTAGTTTTTATTGATATAATAGTCATAAAGTTCTACACTTTTTTTATAACACGAGTTATACCAGTTCTCAAATTAAATATTACCGCGTTGCTCGCCTTACACCTACTTGTATGTAGGCTTCGCTCCTCGCGCCTTGTACTGTTTAATCTAAAGAATTGATATTATATAGTAAATTTGTAAATAATACCGCTATGAAACACCTAGGGATAATTTTAGTATTTATATTATTTGTAATAAATATAAGCAAAGCCGAAGAAAAATTGGAAGTTCAGATGTACAAAGATTTATGTAGGGCAGATCTTGAAAATTTCCGTAAATTGTTGAAAGAAGATTCTGCGGTTTATGCTAATGATGAAGATACAGATTTTAAAGAGTGGTATAAAAAAGGATATGAAGATACGTTAAAATTAATAGATATACTTGGTGATAACGACGACTGTTATTACGTAATGAAGTATTATGTTAATGGTTTTGACCATTCGCATATCAGTCTTAGAGGTTATGTGCCGCTTCCAGCTGAACAATATCCTGGACTTTTGAGTGTTATATCCGCTGAAGATGGCAATCATTATATTAGTTATAAAAACCCTGACCTTAGATATCTAAAAGACGTAGAAGTTGGTGACGAATTGACGCATATTAACGGGATTAAGATGTCAGAATTCTATAAAGACTACTTAAAACCTTTCTATGCAACTGATGAATCAATATTAACGATAAAATCTGCAAGTATTTATGCATTAATTGTTGACGGGAATAGATTTAAGCCAACGCCGAGAACTATCACATTAAAAAGAGATGATAAAGTTATTAACCTTGATTTAAAATATATGGAGCTGAGTGGCGGAGGCCTTGCTGCGGCAAAAAAAATAAAGCAGCCAGAACATTCGGATGGGTTTAAAGTAGAAATGGTTTCAAACGGCGTTTGGATAAAAATTCCAAGCTTTTTTCCAAACCGACAAGAAGCTGTATATTTCATAGGGATGTTGTCTACTCTAAAAAATAAACTTGCCAAGGAAGATTATATACTTTTTGATATGAGAGGGAATAGAGGAGGAGGTTCAAAATGGTCACATCCTATATTGCGAAATTTGTGGGGAGATGAAAAAATTAAATCCCTTGGTAAAAAACATGTTTATAATGAAGAATGGGAAAAAAAACTAAGGATTAGCAAAAGAAACTTTGAGGCATTTAAAAAAAATTTTGGCGATGCGGCTGCAAGTTTATATGTAAAAGCTATGAAAAAAGGAGAAAATTTCTTCCTAAAAAAATGGTCTATTTACAGAGATAATGAGCATTTATATACAAATAACGATAGTAGTCCATTTAAGGCGAAAATATATGTCCTTACCGATAATTTTTGTCGTAGCACTTGCTGGACCTTTGTAAGGGAAATGATTCAAATGCCTGGAGTAGTGCATATTGGCCAAGATACAACAATTCAGAGTATTTACTCTTATGCAAAGCAAGTCAGATCTCCTAGCCAGCAGTTTGATTTCTTTTTCCCTACGCAAATTAGAGTTAAACCTTCTTACAATTTAGAGCATTCTCTAACGCCGTCTATAAAATATGAAGGTGATATCAAAGATGAAGTTAAAGTAATCGATTGGGTATTATCTATTACGGAAAAGGAAGGAGATTAATTTGATATTTTTAATGCCATGTTCCGGCTTAAATAGCATAAGGCGCAAGGTATAAAGCTTATATGCAATAGTAAAGCGAAGAGTAACGTAACAATACTTAAGCTAAAATCTTGTATAATTTGATTAATATTCATTAAATGTATAATCTTAGTTTATGTAATTAAAGTAAGGTAAATAATATGTCAAAAAATATATCAATTTTAAAAACCAAAATTATTGATTTTATAAATAACTGCCCTAATTTAAATTGTGTGGATTTAAGTCTTTTAATCGGTTTAAAAGAAAACGATTTTTATATGATAGATACGGCAATTGCAGCTGGAGCGAATATTTATTTAGAATTAACAGCCGGTAATGCCCTTTTAGACCTAGTTATAAACCATTTAATGGATCGCGATATAGCAAAATTATTTATGAATGCTTTATTAGAAGACGCAATCAGAAAAAATGATCATAATGATATATTATTTGCAATAGAAAATGGGGCTAATATAGAAATCCTTGAGGATCCAGATTTTGCTGGTGATAGCGCAAAACTAATTGGCAATTGTGATTATGCAATTGAATGAGTTTTAATAATTCCAATTTTCTGTGTTATAGAAAAAACTTTACTATAAACGTTAACTCGCGTTGTAAGAATGGCGGGATTTTAGGGTCGTTTCTAAGATCATGCTTGCTGCTGTAAGGTCATCATTTTTGTTGCGATTTTTTCTTTTGATACCAAAAGATTTGAGTAAATTATCAGCAGCTCTTGAGGTTAACCTTTCATCTTGAAAAAAAATCGGAAGGTTGGTTCTTTTTTCAAGTTTTGCAGCAAATTTTTCAACAATTATAGTTTGCTCACTTTTTGTTCCATCCATATTAAACGGCAACCCTATAACAATAGCGCATGCATTTTTATCTTTAGCTATTTCGGCGATTTGGTTTAATTTTTTCTTTTCTGAATCACCTGACAGCAATTGAAGAGGAAGTGACATTTTATGATCAGGGGTAGAAATGGCTAAGCCAATTTTCTTCTGACCATAGTCAATGCTAATAAGTGGTTGTCTTTCTTTAAAAAACGTGCAAAATTCTTGGAGAGTGTTTATGATCATGTTTTTTGTAAATTAGTTGAGAAATAAATTATGTTTGGGATTATTCAAAAATATTTAGATAAAGAAGTAATAAAAATATCTGCTATTTTTGCTTTAGTATATTGCCTTATGTTTAATTCTGCAATCTTTGTTTATAAATTTGAATATTACCAAGTGAACCTTTTGACTGGGGTTTTGGAGCTCGCAAAGGATTTTCTATATAATTTTATTACATTATTCTTGCTCTTTTTTGGTTTATCTTTTTATAGATATATTTTTGTCATTGGAACCTTGCTGTTATTCATAACTGGGGCTGCAGCAAGCTACTATTTGTTTTTTCTAGGCGTCGCACCATCGCTTGCAATTATGCCAGCTATTTTTGGTACCCACCAAACAGAAGCTATGGAGTTAATTAGTCTAAGGTTGATTTTCTGGTGCATATTTAGTTGTATTGTTTGCGTATACTGCATGTGGCGCTATATGCCGCCTAAATCACTAAAATTACTTACGCGCATCTTAACATTTATATGCTTAATATTTGTCTTTTCTAATGTTGCTTCCCCAAGACACAGTTTTTTAAGGGCGTATTTCCCGTTCCAATATTTACATAATTCTTATATTTTTCTTTTCGCGCAAGATCAGGGATTTGTAAAAGAAGATATAAGCTTTAAATATGATGTAATAGACAACTCAAAAGAAGATTTATTGGGTATTTTAGTTCTAGGCGAATCTGCTAGATATAGCAATTTCGGTATAAATGGTTATGAGCGTGATACAACTCCGAATTTAGATAAAGTGGAAAACTTGGTAAGTTATAAAGCAATAGCCTGTTCAAATAATACATTTTTATCAGTGCCATGTATGCTTTCAAGATTTGGAGCAAAAGATTTAGCCAAAGTAGAAAAAGAAACTAGTGCTTTATCCGTCTTAACAAAAATGGGCTTTGATACTTTATGGATGGGAACCCAGTCGATAACTAAATATTACCGTAATAAACCGGGTGGGTCTTTTTATGATGAAGTTAAGTTTCATATGATCCCCGGTGGTTCTTTAGTATTTTTGCCTAATGATTTAGACGGAAAAATGCTGCCATACCTTCAGCAGAGCATTCAAGAAAAGGGCAAGAAGTTTATAGTGATGCATACTACAGGTAGTCATTGGAATTATGCATTAAGGTACCCTAAAGAGTTTGAAAAATATACTCCAGCTATTTCTGTAGAAGCCAAAATTGATGCTTCTGGCTGTTCAAAAGAAGAACTGATAAATAGTTATGACAATTCTATTTTGTATACAGATCATTTTCTTTCAGAAGTTATTAAACATTTAAAAGACAAAAATGCATTTCTGATATACGCCTCTGATCATGGAGAGTCTTTAGGAGAAGGAGGAAGATTAACTCATGGAGCGGATGGCTATTTTAAAGAACAAATGGAAGTGCCGGTAATGG
>JANQTT010000077.1 GCA_030731565.1 Rickettsiaceae bacterium
CAATACCTGCAATCGCATCTATATACCAGAACGATCCACTTAAATATAGCGATACAACAACTGCAATATTAGTTAAAAAATCAGAAAAATAATGTAATTTATCTGCTGCAATAATTTTAGAACCAGTCCTTTTGACAATATAGCTTTGGTAGCAAACCAGCATAAATGTAAGGAATATACAAAAATACATTGCCTTTACCCCAATATCTGGATTCTCCGGCGAATCGCCTAAATAAAGAGCTCTACTGGAAGAAAATAGCATGAATAAACACGAGGCAAAAAAGAAAATCGATTGGGAAAAAATCGCTAAATCTTGAAATTTTTCGTGCCCAAAACGATGATTATCATCTGGTGGAGTAAGCGCTACAGTCACAGCAATTAAATTAATCAAAGATGATGAAATATCAAGAAATGAATCAATCAAAGATGCTAAAAGAGATTGAGACTCTGTTGCTACCCACCCATAGATTTTTATTATTAAAATAATGCCTGCTATAATAACTGATGCATATGATGCAGATTTTATAAGTGTATTATCTTTTAGCTTTAACATATTGAATTTTTTATTTGCACTTAATGCATTGAACATTTATCATCTTAGTTACTAATATCTTAATGTCAATTTAATGCGTTTTATGGGGATAATAATTATGGAAAAAATAGCAAAATTATTGCTTATTGCTTTTACTTGCTTTGCGCTTCAAGGTTGCAATGGACAAATGAATAAACAAGGCGGTGGAACATTGATTGGTGGTGTTGCAGGAGGGCTCCTTGGTTCTCAATTTGGCGGAGGAGAAGGCAGACTCGTTGCTACTGGCGTTGGTGCGCTTGCTGGAGCTTTAATTGGCGGACAGATTGGCAAAACTATGGACGAATATGATAAACAAATGATGGTAAAAAGTTCTAAACAAGCTTTAGAATTCTCACCAACTGGTAATAGCGTTGAATGGAAAAATCCAGATAGTGGAAATCGCGGCTCAATCACACCAACTAAAACTTTTAAAGAATCAGGACGTTATTGTCGTGAATATGTGCAGGAAGTAATAATTGCGAACGAGAAACAAAAAGCTTATGGTAAAGCTTGCCGTCAGCCAGATGGGAATTGGGAAATTATTCAGTAAATATCATCTCCCAGCTTAAATAGACAAGGCGCAAGGAGTGTAGCCTATATAAAATAGGCAAGCAAACGAGCAACGTAATAATATTTAAGTTGGGAAATGATTATCTCTTTCTCTATAGCCTAAACTATATAATTATGGTATGTTGATGGGAAATATCTTGAATTTTGTACCATGCTAAACCTATAGTAAAAACACATATCAAAATTATATTATTTAGGCTACATCCCCAAATATGACGACATTAGTAGAATTTAAGTCATTATCAAAAAAGTTTCATAATAAAATACTTGTTGATAATATTAGCTTTAAGTTAAATAAAGGGGAAATCACAACTCTTATTGGACAAAACGGAGCTGGTAAAACTACACTTGCCAAAATTATTTTGGACCAAGAAAGTTATGATAGTGGTAAGCTTATTATAGAACCTAATATTAAAATTGGTTATGTTCCTCAAAAATTAGATTTTAACCTTAACATGCCAATGACAGCCAAGGGGCTATTAAAATTTTTAGCACCAAATGGACTGGACTATGGTTTAATTAACCTCGAAGAATTTATTGGATATAATAAAATTAAAAACAAAGATATTTCAAGCATTTCTGGAGGTGAATTGCAGAAATTACTTTTAGTTGGCACATTAATGAGCAAGCCGGATCTATTAATACTAGATGAGCCAACGCAATACCTTGATGTAGCTAGCCAACAAACATTTTATAGAATCCTTGTAGAACTAAAAGAAAGACTTGAAATCACTATTTTTATGATCTCTCATGATCTATTCACAGTGATGAAAAATTCAGACCAGGTTATTTGCCTTAATAAGCATGTATGCTGTAGTGGTAAACCAACTGAGCTAGATACAAATCCTGACTTCAAGAATGCCCTATCAGAGATTGGAGTATATGTACATAACCATGATCACAAACACTAAAAATATTCTGTTTATTCGAGTAATATAATGACTACAATAATAGTAATTTCTATATTGATTGGCCTGATTTTTGCACCGCTTGGCTGCCTTGTTCTATGGAAAAGATATGTATATTTTGGTGATGGTTTGGCGCATGCAAGCATGCTAGCCGCCGTTATCAGTGTATTACTAGGCATTCCTATTTTTTATGCAGGGATAATTAATACAGCTCTATTTGCATTTATTGTCTTTAAACTAAAAAACAAATCCGGAAATAATGCAGCAATCGGCCTGACCTCTAGCCTTATGATCTCATTTGCGCTGATCCTATCTTATATTTTTCCAAGCAAGTTTAATTTCACAAGTTTATTATTTGGAGATATCGTCATTGCGTCTTCAAGAGATATAATTAGCTTGAGCATATTAGCATTATTTGTATTTGTTTTTTTCTTTAGCTTCTATAAAAAAATTATTCTAGTAATAATTAGCAAAGATATAGCTTCATCACGAAATATTAACGTAAGTATTATAGAATTTATCTTTCTAAGCCTACTTTCATTTTCAGTTTTAGTAACGATTAAAATAGTCGGGGCTCTTTTAGTTACCAGTATTATCCTAATACCAGCAATGAGCGCCAGAATTATTTCAACCTCACCTTTAATGATGATTATCTTATCTATTATTTTTGCGCAAATAATGAATGCTTTTGGAATTGCTTTATCATTTTACGCTGATCTTCCATTTGCTCCCATAATAATCCTCTGCGGCGGTGGAATTTTCATTATTATTTCAATCTCTAATAAACTCAAGAAAATAATTATATAGTGAATTATATTGAATTATGAGTATTTTCTAATCCAACTTAAGGCATTCCTAACTAAATATAAGTACTTCACGTCATCCTGAACTCGTTTCAGGATGACGTGACGGTAGTGATAATACCTATATTTAGTTAGGGATGCTTGACTTAATTTACTATATATTAGTCTTTTACTGCCTTATCC
>JANQTT010000078.1 GCA_030731565.1 Rickettsiaceae bacterium
TTAATTGATTCCAAAACCAACGTGCTTGTATGTGCTCCAACTGGTTCAGGTAAAGGTGTGGGGTTCGTGATACCAAATCTACTCTTTTGGGACCATTCAGTTATCGTACACGATATTAAACTTGAAAACCATCAACTCACGAGCGGATGGCGCGCTAAGAACGGACAAGAAATATATGTTTGGGAACCTTCAAACCCAGATGGTGTAACGCACTGCTATAACCCTATTGATTGGGTAAGCTCTAAGCCTGGACAAATGGTTGATGATGTACAAAAAATATCAAACTTAATCATGCCAGAAAAGGACTTTTGGAATAACGAAGCAAGGAGTTTATTTCTCGGAGTTGTGCTCTATTTAATTGCTGACGATACTAAGACAAAGTCATTTGGTGAAGTCGTACGCACAATGAGAAGTGATGATGTGGTATATAATCTTGCAGTGGTGCTTGATACCCTGGGAGAAGCTATACATCCAGTAGCATACATGAACATTGCAGCTTTCTTACAAAAAGCTGACAAAGAACGCTCCGGTGTGATTTCCACAATGAACTCATCACTAGAGTTATGGGCAAATCCTCTAATTGACGCAGCGACTGCATCCTCAGATTTTAATATTATGGAGTTTAAAAAGAAAAAAACTACAGTATTTGTTGGCCTTACTCCAGATAATATTCAACGCTTACAAAAATTAATGCAGGTTTTTTATCAACAAGCTTCAGAATTCCTAAGTAGAAAAATGCCTGATGAAAAAACAGAACCATACGGAGTTATGTTTTTACTAGATGAGTTCCCTACCCTTGGTAAAATGGAAGCATTTAAAGCAGGTATTGCATACTTTAGAGGATATAGAGTTAGACTATTCCTTATCATCCAGGACACGCAGCAGCTGAAAGGTACCTATGAAGATGCCGGTATGAACTCGTTCTTGTCTAATTCTACATACAGAATTACTTTTGCTGCAAACAACTATGAGACTGCGAACTTAATTTCACAACTTTGTGGTAATAAAACAGTAGAACAGACATCTTATAATAAACCGCTTTTCTTTGATTTAAATGTTTCTACGAGAACGCAAAACGTTTCAAAAGTACAAAGGGCTTTACTTCTTCCACAAGAAGTTATTACCCTACCAAGAGATGATCAGATCGTTCTAATCGAGTCGTTCCCGCCTATTCGTTCAAAGAAAATTAAATATTACGAAGATAAATTCTTTACAAGTAGGCTATTACCGCCTACATTTGTACCAACCCAAACGCCATTTGATCCTAATGCAAAGGATACTAATAATGATAAATAGGCGTAAGGTATAAGGCAGTTAGAGGCAGATAGTTATCGAATCAAGGTTTTAGCGCAAGTATAATAGTCCTATATTTAGTAGATGAAAGGGCAAAAAGCAAAACATACGCTACCTAGTTTAAAATAAATTATTTTAGTAATTTAAAAAATCGACTTTCGAGACCTCGTGCTGCAAAGCAATTAAAAGTAAAAAAAAAATGCGCTCTGCAATAATGGATATTGGTTATAACGCCATTAGGGCTGTGGTCTATGAAAATGATAATATAGGTGCACCCGAAATTTTTAATAGTAAATTTAAGAATGATATTTTAAATCTTCTGGCTCAAGAAGATTTTGGTATTAAACACCAAACATATTTATCAATTCAGTATTTGCTTCATATTTTTAAACAACTTAATGTTACTAATATAAAATGTGTCGCAACGGCGGTTTTAAGAGAGCATCCAAAAGCAAAAGATTTTATTCATTTCATTAAAGATAAGTATAATTTTGATATTGAAGTTATAACCGGAGCAGAAGAAGCACGCCTTACAGCACTGGGGCTGGTAGCCGGCATACGGCATAGCAACGGGATCGCTGCTGATTTAGGAGGCGGAAGTCTTGAGCTAGTTGAAGTTTCAAATACACAAATTGGCAAATTACAGTCACTTGGGCTTGGCACAAAAGTAATTTCAAGAAAAAACCTGGAAAACCAAGAAGCTATTACCGAAATCATAAAAAACGAATATGGAGATTATAATTACGAAAACCTATACTTAATCGGCGGTGCATTAAGGTTTATTGGTAAAGTTTATATTGATTTTATGAATTATCCAATGAAAAATTTGCATAACCTGGAAATACCAACCGAAGATTTTGTATATTATTTAAATAAAGTTAAATTCCCTTCTGAGAATGCCAAAAATAAAATAGGAAAACGCAAAATTAACAGCAATGCAATACTTGTTGCTGAAGCTATGATCAAAGTATTCAAGCCGAAAAATATCATTGTCTCAACCTATGGACTAAAAGAAGGAGTCAGGCTTGAATCCATCAGCAACTATTCAAAGGATCAAGATACAGTATTTGAAAAAGTAAAATACACATGTAATTATAATGACGAAAAGACAGATTTTGATAGTTATGTTTCAATTATCTCACCGCTTGTTTCGAGCAAAGAAGAAATCACCGAGATTGTACAATTGTCAATTATGCTTCTTAAACTAAAGCATAAATTCGATAAAACATTGTATCCAACAGCTATTTCTGAATTTGTTTTAGGCTCAGAAATACCATTTACTCATAAAAACAGGGTAAAATTAGCATTAATTCTGGCTTATAGTTCCAATTTCAAGCCTAGCCAAGAACTAATTAGAATTTCCAAAAAAATTATAAATAAATATGAACATAACAATTGTCAAATTATAGGAAATTTTTTAAGCATAGCTGAAGAAGTTGATGGACCAATATTTGGCAAACCTTCTTTTTTTATAAAAGTCCAAAATCATTTTCTAGAAATTATTAGTAAGGAGATTTTACCACGCCCTATTTTCGAAAAAGTTTGTAGTCGCCTTAAATCTATTGCTTATTCAAGAAAAATGAACTCTAATTAGGATATGAGGTTATATATGCTAAAGAATACTAAAAATTCATATGGTTTAGTTACTAAGATACTACATTGGGTAGTCGGGCTGCTTATAATTGGTATGGCCATAGTAGGTTTTACAATGTCTTCCATGGCCCCTTCGGCTGAAAAATTTGAATTATATAAAATGCATAAAGCATTTGGTATAACAGTATTGTCATTAATTGTCATTCGTATTTTGTGGCGTATTACTAATACGAATGTACAAGCAGCAGAAGGAGTCCCACCAGTTTTACAGTGGGCAGCAAAAATTGGGCATTTACTACTTTATATATTCATGCTAATTATGCCTATAAGTGGAGCCCTAATGACGCGTTTTGCTGGTTATCCTATTTCTGTATTTGATATATTCACAATACCAGCAGCAAGTGAAAAAAATCTTGAATTAGCTAAATTTTTCCATACTACTCACGAATACACAGCGCTTGTACTTGTAACACTAATTACTATTCATGTTTTAGCGTCCCTTTACCACCACTTTATTCGTAGAGATAATACTTTAACCAGAATAATAAAATAATATTAGCAAATTCCATAACTTAAATAACATAAGGCGCAAGAAGAAAGCGTGGTAGTAATATTGAAGTGGGAGCTTATATAGTCATTTACTTTGAAAATGGGACGTTCGTTACTCCTCACTTACCTATTATTATAGGCTTCGCTCATCGCTCCTAGTCCCATATCCAAATTAAATGACTATAGTAAATCACATTGAATTAGGTGATTTATTATGGCACTGCCGGCAAAGTTATAAAAAGATTTATTTGGGAAGATTTTTGAGCGAAAATTATTCTAAAATTTGCAGGAATAGCTTATCTATTTCAAAAGTTTTAGGGTGATTTGTAGCCAAAAAGAGCCTAAATAGGTTTTTTCTAACTTTGCCGGCAGTGCCGGAGTGCTATTAAAACATTATCAATGCAAGGAAGATACCAAAAAGATAAATGATTGAATACCAAAAGAGCTGCTTTGCCCTTTTTAAGTTTTCATCTTTAAAAAGAAGTATCGAATATACTAAAAATATAGCGCCTAAGATTAACGAAATAATAAGATATGCGACTCCAGCCATACCAAGGACATAGGGCATAGCACAACTTATTAGCATTAAAATAGTATAAAAAAGCATTTGCTTTTTAGTATATAGATTGCCCTTTACTACAGGCATCATCGGGACTCTACAATCCTTATAGTCCTGAACTCGAAACAAAGCTAGTGCCCAGGAATGCGGCGGCGTCCACATAAAAATTATAGCAAATAAAGTGAAAGACTCCCAGGATACACCTCCCGTTACTGACGCCCAGCCAATCATTGGAGGGAGCGCTCCAGCTGCTCCGCCAATTACTACGTTCTGAACTGATGACCTTTTAAGCCAAATTGTATATATAAAAATATAGTATAGTATTGTTATAGCTAGCAATACTGATGACATAATATTTACGCATAATGCCATTAGTAAAACGGAAATTACTCCCATAACAATGCCAAAACCTAAAGCTTCATCAGGGTCTATTGCTCCAGTTATAATAGGACGTTTTTGAGTCCTCTTCATAATACGATCAATATCACGATCATACCACATATTGATTGCTGCTGCTGATCCTGCTCCAATTGATATCAATAAAATAGCTGCAAAAGCAATTATCGGATGTATATTACCGGGAGCTAAATTCACACCGCAATAGCCTGTAAACACAACAAGAGACATAACCCTTGGCTTCATCAGCATAATATAATCCTTTACTGAAGGTCCAGAATCTAATATTGCAGAGTTTGCCAATATAGCCTTTGTCATTTACTTTATTACTGGTTGTTTTTCAAATGTATGGTGTGGAGCTGGCGAATCTACAGTCCATTCAAGAGTATCCGCTCCTTCACCCCACTGATTTGGTGGGCACTTTTTACCGAATTTCAAAGTATAAAACACGATGAATACAAAGAATAAAGCCGCAGCGAATGAAATTACAGATCCTACCGTAGAAATATAGTTCCACCCCGCAAAAGCATCTGGATAATCAGGTATTCTTCTAGGCATGCCAGCGAGCCCTAAAAAATGCTGAGGAAAGAAAGTCATATTTACGCTGATAAAAGTCAACCAGAAATGAAGCTTACCCATCCATTCTGGATATTGCTTACCTGACATTTTACCAAACCAATAATAAAAGCCAGCAAAAGCAGTAAATAACGCACCAAGCGACATAGTATAATGGAAGTGAGCAACTACATAGTAAGTATCATGCAGCACTCTATCTAAAGCAGAGTTAGATAATACAATGCCTGTAACTCCACCAATCGTAAATAAAACTATAAAACCTATAGCAAATAACATTGGGGTTTTAAAAGTAATAGACCCTCCCCACATAGTCGCAATCCAGCTGAATATTTTAATACCAGTAGGTACTGCAATGATCATAGTGCCCGCAGTAAAATACAATAAAGCATTATACGTTAAACCTACAGTAAACATATGGTGCGCCCAGACTACAAAACCAATAAACCCAATAATCGCCATAGCACAAACCATTCCAGTATAACCAAAAATTGGTTTTTTAGAAAATGTTGAAATAACTTGCGATGCAATACCAAATCCTGGAAGGATTATTATATACACCTCAGGATGTCCAAAAAACCAGAATAAATGCTGAAATAAAACAGGGTCTCCACCACCTTCCGGTGAGAAAAAATGTGTACCAAAATTTCGGTCTGTTAGCAGCATAGTAATAGCACCAGCTAAAACTGGGAGAGCAAGAACTAACAGAAAAGCTGTAAACAAAATTGACCATACAAATAATGGCATCTTAAAAAGGCTCATTCCTGGAGCACGCATATTGAAAATTGTTACAATTATATTAATTGAACCGAGGATTGATGACATACCTGCCAAATGTAAACTAAAAATTGCCATATCAACAGCAGCCCCTGGATGCCCTGATAAACTACTAAGTGGTGGATATAATGTCCAGCCGGTACCAGCCCCGCCATCAACAATGCTTGAAAGAATAAGCAATACAAATGAAACAACTATAAGCCAAAAACTAATATTATTCATCCTTGGAAAAGCCATATCTGGTGCGCCAATCATCAATGGAACAAACCAATTACCAAACCCTCCAAATAAGGCAGGCATGATCATAAAGAAAACCATTATCAGTGCATGTGCAGTAATTAACACATTATAGAACTGATGATCTCCGCCAAGGAAATCAGAACCAGGGGAAGCTAGTTGGAGCCGAAATAGTACAGAAAATAAACCACCAACAAGCCCTGCTAAAATTGAAAAAGCAATATACATGCTACCAATATCTTTATGATTAGTAGACATTGTCCATCTTTTTAGCCTGCTCGGATTATCATGTGCGTGATCAGTCATAATTTTTGTCCGTAGTTATTATTTAATTTTTTTGCGCGTAAATGAGCTTATTCGAACTCGATGCAAATTTTTCTTTTGCTTGCTTGACCCATTCTTCAAATTTTTCTTTTGTTACAACTTCAATAGCAATAGGCATAAACCCATGATTTACACCGCAAATTTCAGAACATTGACCGTAATATACACCAAGTTTATCTATTTTAGTCCACGCCTCGTTTGTTCGACCAGGGACTGCATCCGTTTTAAGCCCTAGCGCAGGAACTGCAAAACTATGTATTACATCAGCTGCAGTAATGAGAAATTTGATAGTCGTACCTTGTGGCACTACTATTCTATTATCAACCTCCAAAAGCCTTATTTGCCCCGGTTTTAAATCAGCTTCTTGTATTATATAGCTGTCAAAGGTTATATTATCATGATCTGGATATTCATAAGTCCAAAACCACTGTGATCCAACAACTTTAACGGTCATATCTGCCGTAGGCGTGCGTTCTGCCAGCTTTAATAGCCTAAACGATGGTATAGCAATTACTACCAATAAGATAATAGGTATTACTGTCCATATCACTTCAATAGCAACATTGTGAGTAAACTTTGCGGGGATTGGGTTGGCTTTAGCATTGAAACGCAATACAACATATACTATTAAAAATAATACGAATAATACAATCGCGCCTGTCAGAACCAAAAGGAAATTATGGAAACTATGCAATTCTTGCATAATAGGACTTGCCGCTTCTTGGAAATCTATTTGCCAAGGAACTGGTTTTGATGCGAATGTTGCGCTACTAATAATTAAAGTTAGTATGGCGATAAAGAATTTTTTCATAATAATTTACGTAAAAATTTAAATATAGCTAAGTCTCAAAGTTTTTAGTAAATTTAAATACCAAGCTAATGAGGCCTATAGCATAAACAACATAATTTTTATACGTTTCTACGTCATATTTTATGATTTTATTTTACTGCCGCTTGCCCCTAAATTACTATTAGTATTCAAGGATTTTAGGACCATACTTAAAACTTAAAATACTTCCCATATTATCGTTTAATTTGAATTTGGCTTTATAGCGCGAATACCAAAATAATACACAAAATAAGTGAATCTCGGACGCTAGCAATAAAACTCAAATTTAAAACGAATGACTATAAACATAACAAAACTAAATTGCTTGAGCCATAGTACTATTTTTTTGCAAATTATTCCAAAGAAATTTTCTTTTCCAGATAAAATTAAATACCTTATTTGTATGATTTACAATACATATTTAAGTATAAACTATGCAAATTACTTATTTAATTTATAAGCCCGATTTAAATATACTTGCGTTACTCCTCGCTCACTTATTTTATATAAGCTTCTCTCCTTCGCGCCTTGTATTATTTAAGTTAGAGCTTAGTATTACTTAATATACTGCAAGCCTTTTTCTAAACCTTTAATTGAGATAGGCAAACTAAGTTGTTTTCCTTCCAGGTTCATAAAAGCTACTGAATTTTCTTGAGTAGAGGTTAAGGTTTTAAGGTCCGTATCAGTAATTGTAGCGACTGCCTGACAACCAGCTTGCGTACATGTTGTGTACTTGCCAGGGGCAATTAGTTTTTTTGAACTTATTATTGATGTCCCAGCTTCTAGCCTTACACCTAATGGAAGAGTTTGTATTATTTTCAGCTCTTTTTCTTTCCCAAAGTAGCCTATTTGGAACAAGGCTAAAAGCTGCTGCTTATCTTCTTGATTTAAATTAAGCCGTTGAGTAAGCAAACAAACTTCAGGACTTTTTGCTTTTTCATTTTCAGGAGTACACGTAACTACCCAATCATCAAACTGTTTACCGTCTTTTTTTGCGGCTGTTGCAATATTTAACCTTGAGATAGCAAAAAGTGCTGTAATAATAACTAAGCCTAAAACTACAAAGGAAATTTGTTTAATATTTATCTTCATGGTGCTTTTATTCTATAGAATCAATTGATCGATGGTGGGCGATGACAGATTCGAACTGCCGACCGTCTCGGTGTAAACGAGATGCTCTACCAGCTGAGCTAATCGCCCGGTCAAGTGGAATATGCACTACTTTTAAAAAAGAATCAAGCCTTTTGTTGGAATATAATTGCTCTAAGCAATTTTTGCTATATTTTATCCAATTACCAGTTACTAGTTTGCGTACTGGAAAAATCAGAAAATTTGTTTTAGATGAAAAAAGTATTTAAGTTTTTTGAAACTTTAGTTGAGCATAAAATTTCACTTAAAGAATTATATTTTTCTTTAACTAGTTGGCTTGTGCTGTTAGTAACTTTCCTTGGTTTTACTACAAAGTTTCATACTAGTTTGTGGGTTGCTAATATAATAATCGCCCTTTGCGTTTATTTAGTAATTATATTAATTACTAACCGTATTCTACTATCCGGCTTTTTAACTCTACTTTTGGCAGTTTCTTTTGACTATATAAAGCTTATAAAGTGGCAATTCCTAATGCAGGAGCTTTCAGCTGCTGATGCATTTATGTTGAATTTATTAATTAATCACGGCTTGCTGCGTTTGATATATGAGTATGCCACAAAGGAAATATATTTAATTATTTTACTCCTTATCGTTAATTTTATGTTGATATGGAATAAATCTGATACGTTGCTTGATAAAAAAAGACTGGGTTCAAAGAATTTTTATGCTTTAAGGCTTGTATCATTCGGAGTTGCTATACTTTTAGCTTCAAAATTATTTGATGTAGCGCTTGACAAAAAATCATATTTTTATAGGGCAATTGAATCTACCAAGGCTCAAACAAAACACTACCCACGCAAAATATACGGACCATTTGCTGATATATTATTCACTGTGCATGATATTTACATAGAACCAAGGACTGGAAAAATCGACTCTAGCTTAATTACCGACAGGGTTATAAAACAAAAGAATAAAATTACAGATGATCGTAATGAAATGCCAGATATTATCGTGATTTTGAATGAATCAACTTTCAATCCGAGTAAACTTGACTACGATTTTGCCGATAAGCTTCAATTCCGCTATTTCCAAGATGGTAAGTACACTAAGTACAGCGGCATAATGAACGTTAATACTTATGGCGGAAGCTCGTGGATTAGCGAATATGAAATCAATACTGGTATTGGACATAAATCATTTACCGGGCCAGGTTATATGCCATTTATTACGCTAGCGCCTCTAACTAATAATTCTATAATGATATACCTGCGTTCAATTGGTTATAGAGTCGAAGTGCTCTACCCAGTAGATAAAAATTTCTCATTGGCCGAAGAAGCGTATACTAAACTCGGGGCGCACAGTATAACAGATATTTATGAGTTTGGCTTTAAACCCGAAAGTTGGGGAAACGTACCAGATAAAATGATTGCTGATATGATAATTGATGCACTCGATAAAAACCCGGAAAAACCTAAATATATCTTTGCTTCAACAATGCTAAACCACGGACCACATTCAGCATTTTTTCCCGACACAATTGGCTGCAGCCGATCTATGAACGATAAGTTGTGTTCAAAACTTAATGATTATATTTCACGCTTGCGTATTACAGAAGAAGACCAATTAGACTTAATTGAAAAACTGATGCGTCGCAAAAAGAAAACTATTATCGTAAATTTTGGAGACCATCTGCCTTCATTTGAAGGATTTTCTACTCAGTTAAGATTTACTAGAGATATTAAAGATTATTACAAAACTTTTTACCATATAAACGCTAATTTTGATATTAAAGATAAAAGTAAATATCCAGCTTTAGATATTGAATTCATTTCAGGCCTAGTTCTTGACATGGCCGAATTAAATGGCGATACATTTTATAAAGCGAACTCTATCATACGAAAGAAATGTGATGGTATTATGTCCAAATGTTATGACCAGAATAAAGATACCGATAATATGCTAGAAAGCTATAAAAGCCTAATAGTAAAGCAGCTTGGTTTTTAAACGCGAATTAAGGATACGCTAGTTATAGTAAATTACATTGAATTAGGAATATTATCTAATTCAATGTAATTTACTATAGTATTAGCGCCTTCTTCCCTCTTGTGCTTTGTTTATTGATTGAGCTGATACTGTTAGTCTGCTTGATAATTGTCCTTTTGAATAGGCCCTAATTTGTTCTGCGTTTTTATTGTTCATTGCAAATTTTGCTGCAGCAAACTCTAGTTTTGCGTTTTTATCTGAACCTAATGTGCCTATAACTTTTAATGCTGATTTTAGGACACCCATGACTTTGTCGAATTTACCTTTACCAGCTTGTTTTTCAGTATTTTCAACAAATTTCTGCATTTCACCTATTCCTTTAACAAGTATTTCAGCCCTATCGCTTTGTTTTGTAACAACTTTTAAACGATCATTCATTTTTTGTGCAACACCATCAAGTATTTCAGCGTTACCACTACCCATTTGTTTTTTTACTTGTTCATTGTTACCAAGCTTTACCACCTCATCTTGTACCTGGTCTAACGCTCCTTTGAATTGTTTTTCTTTTTCCAAGTACTCTGCTTTTATAGGAGCAAAAGCTTCTTGAATGACCTTTTGTGCCTCATCTGTTTTCGCCATATTTTCTATATATGTACAGACTTTTTCAATGTCGAGTTTTTCATCGTAAAGAGTGGTTATTTTTTTAAAATCCTCAACACAAGACTCTTTCAAAGATTCTAAATCTTCATTCTCCTTAATACCTTTCTCAGTTTTTCCTATAATAGAATCTACTATTTTCTCTGCTTCCCCAGCGACTTGCGTTGAATCAACATCATTTGAAGCCGTGTTCGTAAATTCATCAAATAAAAATTTCTTTTCCATTTGTTGTTGCTTCCAGTCCAATACCATAAAAATCCCTAACATTGTTAATATACTTATAAAATTAAGTATACTGACAAACCTTTTTTTAAATATAATTTTGTTTTTAATTGAATTAAATGTTATTTTTTCTACTAAAAATATATGTATTAAAACAATATTTAATAACTAAGGATCAACAAATCCTGGGTGATTTTAAAACCTTTGAAATCTTCAATCAGACTCATTCCAAGTAATGAAATGTCAAGCTCTCCAGAGGTAACATGGCCTTCGACATTATAAAAAGTTTTTTTGCCAATAGTGAGAAGAGGTATACGCACAGGGGCTGCCATACTTATTCCGTTTGCAGTGCTATACTGGCGGGTATATTTTAGTTTTGAAGGATCAAACCCTAGTTTTCTAGCATCATTTTGAGTAAGGGCAATATCAGAAGCCCCTGTATCAACCAAAAAATGGATTTTCTGGTTCTGCTTTCCATATCCGCTAAGATAAAAATGGCCATTTTTATGTCTGGCTATTACTAGTTGACCTTCATCATTTGTCCAACTATATGACGGGATAAGAACAGCAAGTATTCTATCTTTTAATGACTCCAGTTCAAATCTAAATGCGTATATAACGATCAATACGACAAATACTAGCAGCCACAACAGCATATTTATTGAGTTGTTACTTCCTGACTTCTTTGAAAAAAAAGATTTAATAATGAACCATAAAAGAATTCCCCAGAATATTACCTGCATTATGGTTCCAAAATCGGCTTGACTCACCTAAATATGCTCTAATTGCGTTTATCATTAAAGTCCATAGTTTATCATGAGATATTCAAGACACCTACTTTTTCTCCTTTTATTTATAAATATTTTATTATTACTATAGCAATATTTAATTTGAGAAATGGTATTATTAGACTGTTTCGTGTGCGAGCATATCCATTTCAATATCAATTATATCTTCTGGCCTGGTTGCATGATACCACCTGACATCGTGCGCAGGATATCCAATAACTTTATCGCTATTTAGATAATATTCACGCAAGGAAAATATGCGCAGAGGATGCTTTGCAACCTTTTCTGGTTTTAGAATCTGCAAACCAGAATACATATATTCATAATTTTCTTGTTTATCAGGCCTGATTAACTTTCCATCCGGATCAAGGTCAAAATCTCCATGCCCCGAATAACCTACAGAACCTTTGTACGGTTGCATCAAAAGCAAGAAATCCATTTTTTCTTTATCCCATTTTTTAAGCATAAATTCGAATAAATTATATTCCGCTCTAAGAACAATATCAGTATTTAAAGTAAAAATAGGCTCTTTTCCAAGGATATTAAATGCATTCTTAATAGCTCCACCAGTTTCAAGAAGCTCCTCTTCATAAACAACCACAATTTCTGGCATATCGGGATTTGCTTTTTTAAATTCTTCAATGGATTCTTTAACTTGCTTACTCAAATAATGTGTGTTAATTACAATCTTTTTAAAAGGGTAACTTTTACATAACTCAAGAGCATGATGTAGGATCGGTTTCCCTAATATAGGCAGAAGAGTTTTAGGACTATTTTCTGTTAGGTGACGCATTCTATTTCCAAGGCCTGCTGCAAATAGCATTATTGTATCTATCATAGGGATTACATTATCTGTGTTTTAAAAAGCCAATTTTTGATTGGTTCAAGAATTGGATGTGATAAATCATATCTAAGGTATTTAATCACCCTTGGAATATATTGTAAATAAGTATCGTCTTTATCTTTTACATATTTCCTAGCGAAAACACCTAGAATGCGTAAATTCCTTTGCGCGCCAAGTATATGATAATTTAATAACGTATGTTGTAAATCAACTTCTTTCTTTTGTGCAAAATAGCAGGCACAGTTTAGAGCAAAATCACGATCTACATCTATCCGCGCATCTTCCAGAATAGAAACTAAATCATAAACCGGAGATCCAATCAATGCGTCCTGAAAATCTAACAACCCAAGCTTTTTTATATCCCGCTCCTTTTCAAGATACATCATGTTCTCTACGTGATAATCCCTTAAAATTATACTATTATTAAGAGGCTCCTGATTTGCCAAAATATCTTCCCAAATTTCGTTGAATTTTTCAAGCTCTTCCGTTGAAACGGTTTTGCCTGTTTTATAGGGGATATAGTAATCTGCAAATACAGCCAATTCCGAACGCAGCAAATTATTATCAAATAGTTTTAAACCTTCAGGAGGAGAAATGTTCTGTAATTGAATTAACAAATCAATACTAGAATAATA
>JANQTT010000079.1 GCA_030731565.1 Rickettsiaceae bacterium
ATCTATTTTACTAGTTTTAAATTTTACAACTTACACAAAGTTTATGACAGACTCAGCTGTGTTAATCTGTATTCTATTATAGACTAAAGGAGTTAGATTGTTACCCATCCTCCCGCACGTTTGTTACCTATGCCTCCGGTCTGTACAAACAAGTTCGGGATGACGCGGGGCAGAGTTCGGGATGACGCAGGGTAGAGTTCGGGATGACTATGCTTGCCTTAAAACTGTATATCATGTGCCAGGTATAATCTGTATACTATCTCTCCGGTATATACCTTAGCCATTTGTTGATCCTTTTAAGATAAAACTGTTACCTATGTATCAAGTATAATCTGTTATCTAGCTGATTAGAGTATACCCTTAACTTATTAGCCCTAGTACTTACATATTCAACTTAAAAAACAATAATAGATTATTGATAATCTCCGTTGACTTTCGCCTGATTGTATTCTAAATTTTCTTTTACCGAGTTTAAATATATCGTTCAAATGAATAGCGCAATTAAAATTTTTACAGACTACAGACAGTTCCAAATATTCATTTTGGGGATATTTAGTGGCATACCATTAACGATAATTTACTCTACTCTTGCTACTTGGATGAAGCAGATGGGAATCGATATTGCAGTGATAACCACTTTTGCAATTGCTAGAGTTTTTTATTCCCTAAAATTCCTGTGGGCGCCTTTTATAGATCGTATTGATTTACCTATTTTAAGTAAAATTGGCCATAGAAAGAGCTGGATGTGCTTAATTAGCGGAATTATTGCCTTTATTGCTTTTGGATATAGCAAATTCAATCCAATTGAATCATTGACAGAAGTTTATATTCTTACTATCGCCTTAGGATTAGCATCAGCAACGCTTGATATTGTGATCGACGCATACAGAATCGATACTATTGATAAAGATAAACAGTCTATTGCAGCTGCAAATACTACATTTGGATATTTATTAGGTGGAAGATTAATTGCAGGGGTGGCTGCGTTTTATATTGCATCTATATATGGATGGGAATACTCATTTATAATGATTGGCGTGCTATATGCCATTGGAATCTTTTTTATACTTAGTTTAAAAGAGCCAAAAATTGAAAGAGAAGAATTTAAGCCTTTATCTTTGCGCTCATGGAAAATAATGACCATAAATCCTTTTATAGATTTTTTGCAAAGAGACGGAGCTATAATTATTTTGCTTGCGGTAATATTCTATAAACTAGGAGATGCGTTTTTAGGAGTTGTAGCTTATCCATTTTATTTGGATCTTGGATTTACTTTGACAGAAATCAACTGGATTGTAAAAGTTTTTGGGTTGTCTGCTCTAGTACTTGGTTCCTATATTGGTGGTTTTATAATGTATCGTTTTGGAAATTTTAAAGGCCTGATGGTTGGTGGAATCGCACAAAGTGTAACAAATTTATCTTTTGTCTGGCTCAATCATATGGGGCATGATATAAGCGCGCTGGCTATTGCAATTGCAGTAGAAAACATTGCATCAGGTATGGGTAATGCCGCTCTAATTGGTTATTTGAGCTACCTATGCAATAAACAATTTTCTGCTACACAATATGCTCTGTTGAGCAGTGCCTCTGGATTATTTAGCCATTCTATAGTGATGTATGGTGGAACTATGGTGAATAAAATGGGATATGATATGTACTTTATGTTGACTGTAGTTATGGCTATTCCAGGCCTATTATTATTATTTTATTTAAATAAAAAATATGGGTTATCAAATTATGCCAATGCTTAGCTTAAATTTAAGCAAAGCATTAATGTAATTAATTTCAGTATGTAGACAAGGAAACATCAGGATTTATTTAAAACAATGAAAATATTATATATTTTAAGTTTTTATTTATTTTCATGTTATTCTTATTTCCGTAATTTGTTTTCTATTTTGGAAGATAACAATGAAAATTAGACTTTCGTCAATTTTAGCTCTTTGGCTAATTGTTGGTATTTATCTAACTATTCCAGTTGCAGATGCTGCCGCGCGAAAGGCTAGAACAAAATCATTTGGTAGGGTCCAAACAAGCCTAGTTGTTGATGGAAAAACAGGAAAAATTCTTCATGCTTCAAACGCACGTAAAAAAATATACCCAGCTTCGCTTACGAAAGTAATGACAATTTACCTGATTTTTGAAGCTTTAGAGTCAGGCAAGTTAAATTTGAATCAAAATTTATATGTTTCTTCATATGCAACTCAGGCGCGTCCATTAAAATTATATCTAAAACCCAAAGAGAGAATAACAGTAAGGGATACAATTCTTGGTTTGATAGTAAAATCTGCAAATGATGCAGCAAGGGTGGCAGCTGAAAATATAGCAGGTTCTGAGAAAAGATTCGCAAGGTTAATGACTATCAGGGCTCGCCAACTTGGCATGCAGAACACTACTTTTACTAATGCATCTGGATGGCATGATCCAAATCAGGTGTCAACTGCTGTTGATCTGGCTAAACTATCGATTGCAATTAAGCGAGATTTCCCGCAATATTATCATTTTTTTAAGAAAACTAGCTTTAAATTTAGAAATAAAACTATTAAAGGGCACAATAGGGTCGTTGCAACTTATCCAGGAGCTGAAGGTTTAAAAACTGGCTTTACTACACCTGCGGGTTGTAATTTAATTACATCTGCGACCAGGGGTAATAAAAGCTTGGTTGCTGTTGTCACAGGTAGCAGTAGCAGCGCTATAAGAAATAAAAAAATGGTGCAACTCCTTGATGAACATTTTGGAGTAAAACATAACGTGATTAAAATAGTTAAAAAACCTATGAACCGTGGTACAAGAGTTGCCAATCAAAAAGAGATTTCTAACTCAAATGCGAGAGTTCGCTAATTCAACTTAATTTACTATAGTTATTCTAAAGCTCCCTTACGGTCGTCCTGAACTTGTTTCAGCATCTTAAACAAAGTGTGCACTGAATTTGTTTCTTGAGATCCTGAAACAAGTTCAGGACGACCGTAAGGGATCTTTAGAAATACCAACGGGTGGCTTTAGTTAAACAGC
>JANQTT010000080.1 GCA_030731565.1 Rickettsiaceae bacterium
ACAGTATTATTATTAGCTAGTATATTTTTAATCGCTGGCTGCAGCAAAAATACAAAAAAAACTTTGGGTCTGGTTGAAACTATGCCAGATGAATATCAAGTCAAAAGGAACAAGTCACTTGAAATACCACCAATTTATCAGCTAGAAAATTCTAAGGCAGCTAAAAAAGGCTCTAAATTTTCAGAAGCAGAGGAAGCTCTGTTAAAAGAAGCTAAATAATCTACTGTGAATAACGAATTTTAGCCAAGATAGACCCTATGTGTCATCCTGAACTTGTTTCAGGATCTAATAGCCCAGCGAGATCCTCCAAACAAGTTCAGGATGATACATGGGAAGCTCAGTATGACCCGCGGGGTGTTTAAGATGACTATAGTAAAATTGCTCTAAATTACCAAGAATAATTACTAATTTAAACCATGATTGATATAGTTTACCCCGGGATAAGGCATTATATTTTTAATTTCTTTAAAAAAAATCAAAAATATTTTAACAAAGAAACAATTATAGAAAAATCTTATGACTACAAAAATAAGTTTTTTTCAACAATAATTTACGACGATTTTATACATACAGGCGATCTAACTGAATTTTTAAATCCAGTATTTGCAAAATGGGGATATATTAATGTATTTTACACCAAAAAAGAAGCTAATTTAGTTTTTAAATTTTGTTTTTTGATGGATAAAGCTTCAGATGAATCTCCCTCAGAATTGTATCAAAATGACCTTGATATTGATTATTATATCGACGATTCTAAATTGATAAAGCATCGCCTATTTGAAAAATTAATTAATGCATTTAATGAATGTTATCAAGAACTACAATCTAATAACGTAAAATATGATTTTGATACTGAAGAAGACTACTACACAGAACCAACTTATACAAAAGAAGAGGCCCATATCAAAAATTTTGAAAAAGGAATAATATATGATACTAGCGATTTTCCTTGCCCAATGATATGGAGAAGAAGAGATGTTGATAGGTGGTATGAAGATATATTTATTGATTTAGAGCTTTGAGAATAATAAAATATAATTTATACCAAATTTCATTTTTGGATGATCAAAACTAATTTTTGAAAATTGGTTTCGTAGTCATTTCTATGCGGTAAAATTTACCAATAGTGGGCTATCAATTTCGTGTGACAGTTCGTAGTAATATCTATAGTAATATTTAAGCTGAAGAATGGCATAAACTTCCCTCACTTAGTTTATAAGTTATAGTCATTTTTGCAGCTAATTCTAAGTTATGGGTTACCATAATGAGTGCTGCGTTTTCTTTTTCTATACGCTCTAGGAATATCGCAAATACTTCGTCAGCTGTATGCGGATCTAAATTTCCAGTTGGTTCATCTGCTAATATTATTTTGGGATTATTAATGAGAGCTCGCGCTACCGCAACCCTCTGCTGCTCTCCACCCGATAATTCACCAGGAACATTATATAGCCTTTTACCAAGTCCAAGCTCTTCTAAAATGGTAGCTGATCTTTCCATCGCTTCTTTTCTAGGAATATTATTAATCAACAATGGCATTGCTGCATTTTCTTGCGCGGTAAAATCCGTAAGTAAATGATGATATTGATAGATGAATCCCATATTTTCAAGTCGCACCCGGTTGGAATATCGCAAATTTTTAACCCTTATATCCTCAACATTATCTATAAAGATTTCTCCAGAATCAGCGGTATCTAATAAACCAGCAATATGAAGCAGCGTAGACTTCCCAGAACCAGACGCGCCAACTATAGCAACCATTTCTTTTTGATGTACGGTAAGGTTGACATTTTTTAGCACTTCTATAATCGATCGTCCTTGTTTATAATCTTTGGAAATACTCTTAAGAGTTAATATTGCTTTACTCATACCGCATTGCCTCGATTGGATTCAAAGAAGACGCTTTATAGGCTGGATAAATTGTAGCTAAGAATGATACAACAATAGCAAGACCAGCTATAAATAACACATCTGAAATTTTAACAACAGAAGGTAGGCTGTAAAGAAAATATATCGCAGGGTCAAAAATTTTAGTTCCCGATATTTTTTCTAAAAACTGCCTAATATTTTCAATATTATATGAAAATAGCAAACCTAAAATAACACCAAGAGCTGTACCAATAATACCGACTATCATACCATTTAGGATAAATACTGTCATTATCTGCTTAGTAGAAGCTCCAATTGTTCTTAAAATAGCAATATCTTTTGTTTTATCCTTCACAAGCATAAAGAGGCTAGCAATAATATTAAACGCAGCAACAATCATAATCAGAGACAAGATAACAAACATCGCTGTTCTTTCAACCTCAAGTGCGCTCAAAAATTGCTGATTATCTTGCGTCCAACTCTTAACTTGCATGCCCATGCCAACCTCTTTTTGCAGGAGCCTGGTATATTTTCGCGCCATTTCTCTATCATCAATATTAACTTCAATAAAGTTAATACCATCGCCTACTGAAAGAAACTTCTGTGCAGCTGCAAGAGGCATTAGCATTGTTGCAGCATCATAGTCATATAGGCCGCTATTAAATACAGCTACGACTGTAAAATCTTTTGCTCTTGGCATGCTTCCAAAGGCCGTAGACAACAAAGTTGGGGCTATTAACTTTACTTTTGAACCAGCAAACAAACCCATATTGCGTGCAAGTTCCGAGCCTACAGCAACAACATCATTGCCATAATATTCTGAGAATCCACCTTGTAAAACATTTCCTAAAATCTCTCCTTTAAACTTTAGAGAAGCCGCATCAATACCTTTAATAATTACCCCACTATTTGATCCAGCAATAGCAAGAGCCTGCCCTACCACTAATGGAGTCACCCTAGATACGTATTTTTGTTCAGAAATTTTTTTAATAACATTTTGATGATCAGGAATCACTTTTTCTATCGGAGCAATTGTAATATCACCATTTAACCCAACTATGTTATTAGTAAGTTCAATATGAAAACCATTCATAACCGACATTACAATTATCAAAGCCGCAACGCCGATAGTAATGCCCGCAAGAGAAATACCAGAGATAATAGAAACAAATTTTTCGTTTTTCTTGGCGCTAAAATAACGGAATGATAGTAACGTTATAAAATTATTTAACATATACGTTATTTATCATTTTACTTATTGCTAGATCAACTGTAACGTCTTCAACTTCACCAGATGCCCTATGCTTTAATTCTACTATATCATTTTCGGCCTTTTTAGAACCAATAATTACTTGCCAAGGAGACCCTATCAAATCGTGTGTAGCAAATTTTGCTCCCGGCCTTTCGTTTGTATCGTCATAAAGTACATCTATCCCTTTACTCTTTAGATGATTATAAATATTCTCGGAAATTATCGAAGTTTTTGTATCTTTTGTATTTAAATTCAGAATTGATACTTTAAAAGGAGCAACTTGCATTGGCCAAACTATGCCTTTCTCATCGTGCGATACTTCAATAATTGCGGCCACTAATCGAGAAATCCCTATACCATAAGAACCCATCTGAACTGGAACTTTTTTTCCATTCTGATCGTTAACCATAGCTTTCATTGATTTGGAATATTTATCACCAAAATTAAATATATGACCAACTTCTATTCCTCTTCTTACTGATAGCTCATGCTCAGAAAGTGGGCAATTTTTAGGGTCATGCTTTTCTTCCGTCGCAGCGTAGAGAGATTTTAATTGATTAATGTTATTAGCCAGTTCTTCCCCAAGCAAATCAAATTTCTTATCATAATATATCAAGCTCTCACCGGTATCTGCAACCACATGGAATTCATGGCTTAATTCACCGCCAATCTCACCAGGATCAGCAGCCATCGGGATTGCATTTAGTCCTAAATCTCTAAAAGTACGCATATAAGCAGCAAACACTTGATCGTACGTCTTGATTGCACTTTCTATGTCAACGTCAAATGAATACGCATCTTTCATCAAAAACTCCCTTCCGCGCATTAAGCCGAAACGGGGCCTGATTTCATCTCTAAATTTCCATTGAATTTGATATAATACTTTTGGTAATTCTTTATAGGATTGTAGAGTTCCTCTAATTATATCAGTAATTGCTTCTTCGTTAGTTGGGCCAAACAGTAAATC
The DNA here is from genome assembly GCA_030731565.1 of Rickettsiaceae bacterium. Lineage (GTDB taxonomy): Bacteria > Pseudomonadota > Alphaproteobacteria > Rickettsiales > Rickettsiaceae > Megaera_A. The sequence continues at coordinate 4,086 of JANQTT010000080.1, forward strand.
ATGATTGTGCCTATCTTTAAATTTAAGCATTTCTTCGCCGTAAACATCAAGGCGGCCCGATTCTCTCCATAAATCGCCATCTTGTATACATGGCATAAGGATTTCTACGAAGTCCGAAGCGTCCATATTAAAGCGAACGATTTTTTCAACATTTTTTAAAGCTTTAAGACCCAACGGCAACCAATTATATATACCAGATGCAGCCTGGCTAATCATGCCACTTTTTAGCATCAACATATGCGATATTACTTGTGCTTCAGAAGGTTTTTCTTTTAATACTGGTAAATAATATTTCGATAACAACATGGTTTGTAATTTTATAATTTTTAAAAATCTAGAGAAACATTAGTATAACAGTTTTTTAGTAACTTCTATCTCCGCGTCTAACCGCCTCCAGAAATTCTCTCCTTTTGCCTAGATCATTTTTATATTCACCAGTAAAATGAGTTGATTCCATAACGCTTCCGCCCTTTTGTGTTCCTCTATGTGTCATACAGCTGTGTGAAGCCAGAATTCTTACAGCAACCCCTTTCGGGATCAAGTGCTCCTGTAATGCACAAGCAATTTCAGCGGTCATTCTTTCTTGAATTTGTAGCCTTCTAGCAAACATATCAACCAGTCTTGCAAGCTTACTGATTCCTAAAACTTCACCATCAGGAATATAAGCAATATCCACTGCACCAGAAAATGGTAGCATATGGTGTTCACAAGTTGAAGTAAAATTGATAGACTTTAATAAAACAATATCGTCATATTCACTAATATCACGAAATCTTTTATTTAAAACTGAACCAATTTCATCATTATATCCCGAAAAGAGCTCGTCATAACTTTTAATAACTCTGGCAGGAGTGTCTTTAAGACCTTCTCTTTTTTTGCCCTTAACTATGTAATTTAACAAAATTTTAACAGCTTCTTCCGCCTGCTGTCTTGTAGGTTTTTCCACGCGTTTTATATCCTTTTATATTGAATTTACTATAGCCTAAATATCACAAGTAGCGAAGCCTATACACAAGCAAATAGGCGACGAGCAACGTAGCAATCTTTAAACCGAAGATTGACATAATACCAGTCCTTTAGATTAAATAGTACAAGGCGCGAGGAGCGAAGCCTATAATAATAGGTGAGCGAAGAGCAACGCGAGTATATTTAGTCTGAGGATTGGTATAAGTTTCTAACACAAATGTAGACAAACATCAAGCCACCAATTATAGCAATCAGTCCGCCGCCACCAACCATTCCCATATATACCTTAGCAGATAGGGCAATATCACCATTTGGAGATTTTCTGAGCACTCCGTACCCTCCAGCAAGAGCTAACCCCGCAACATGTAACAATTGCCCCACTGTCAGGATAATTACCTGCCATGACGCAGTCTTAAGGCCATATCCAGGCTGTTCCTTTTTGCTAGTTATAAGGAACTTGCCTATTACCCCTAAATTACCAGAAATACTCTCTTGTATTTTGCTCCTAAAACAGAATAAGTAACTCAGTCCCATCAAAGCAACACTAATGCCCACAATTGAGCCGTGGTAATGCGCTGGAATCGTAACATTTACTCCAGATATTATAACTCCAATTAACCCACCAGACAAAAATAACAAGCTAGATGCGAGGAAAGATACAGGTATAAAACCAGCTATATTTTTCCTGCGTCCTTGAAAAATCTCAAAATAAAGTAATGCTATAAAAATAGTTGGAACTACTCCGCCCGTATAAATCATATGCAAAGTGTAAAATTCTTTAAAAGAACCATCACCCACATCAAATCTTGCATGCCCTACAAACACTGCAAGACTTAAGAAAAAATTTAATGCTAGCAATACCTCATACGCTGAGCTAAATTTCACCTCACCACCTTTCCATGCCTCTACTAACGATAACAGTACTAACATCAGAAGCTGAGTGTAAATAAATTGCAGCAAATGCCCGCCACTCCAATATAACATTTCGTAATAAAAATCTAGGTCAAGAGGAACAATTTCTACAAGGTCAGAAAGCGCCTTGTAGGAGAGCGCAAAGCAACACCAAACCAAAATAAACATCAAGGACGAAGTAAAATTAGCGATAGCAATTAACCTCCCTCCATAGTCGTCATAACACCTAGTAAACGATGTAAAAACGGTTTGCACTGCAAAACATAAAACCCCTACACCAAACAAGCTAAGCCCTAGTATAAACGCTATATTTTCAAGCATAGGAATATAATTATTCATAACCGGAACTGACTCTGGATATAAAGGACTTAAAGCCATTAGCAACATGCCTAAAAATGCAAGTATTGAATAGATACGCTCAAAACCGGTTTTAAAATTATTTAAGCTCCAACTCATGGCCATTATTGACAACAACCATACTAATACAGAGAGGTTAACGTGAATTACAAGTGCCGATTTAAACATCGACTTATCAGCAAATAAATGACTGAGTTGAGGCGTCCTAAGCAACACCAAAACTATTGAATACAACCCAGCTATCGCAAGTGCAATAACACCATTTTTAAGCCATCTTATAGTATCTAAATTTTCTTGGATATCTTGCATCGTTTACTATATATATTTAATTGGAGCAAAACTTTTTCTATGATGAGCTGTTATGCCATGCTTTTTGATAGCTTCCAAGTGATATTTTGTACCATATCCTGAATTTTTATGCCAATCATAAAAAGGATGCTCTTGTCCTAATAAACACATTAACCTATCACGCGTTTCTTTTGCAATGATTGATGCTGCGGCTATTGAATACGATTTATCATCTCCTTTTACAATACTTTTATACCTTGTATCTAAAAACTTCATATTACCATCCACTATAACTATTTCTGGCTTTATTTTAAGCGCATCTACTGCCATACAGCATGCTTTCTTAGTAGCTTCTAGAATATTTATCTGATCAATTTCTGCAGGTGAGATAATACCCACGCCATAACAATAATTTTTTGTTATGAGCTCATAGAGCTCCAAGCGTTTTTGCTTAGAAAGCTTTTTTGAGTCTTGTACCCCTTCAATATAATTAGTTTGGTCAACAATAACAGCTGCTGCTACAACTGGCCCTGCAAGCGGCCCTCTTCCTGCCTCATCGACCCCTGCTATTATCCTATTTTTATACTGATTTTCTATTTCAAAATCTACCACAATACCTTGCTCCTCACCATAGAAACGCATGCCAATGCACTTGTCGCGGCTACTTCAGCACGAAGGACTGACCTTCCAAGGCTAACTGGCTCTGCTTTTTTCATTGATTTTATCATTTCTATCTCTTGCTCGTTAAACCCTCCTTCAGGACCAATCAGAATTACTGGACTATCTTCAATTTTATTAATGTTTAAAATTTTATTATCTTCCGTCTCTGATTCACATGCAAAAATAATTTGTTTATTGCCAAACTTATTGCAAAAATCCAGTAAGTTTAGCTCCTGCTCTAGAACAGGCAGCTTAAATCTTTCACATTGCTGTACGGATCCAACAATACATTTTTGAATTTTTTCTCTTGGTATTTGTTTATACTGCGTCCTATCAGATACTAAAGGTATAATTCTAGTAACGCCAAGCTGCACTGCAGATTTAATCGCTTCAAGCATACGGTCTTGTTTTATTATACACATAGCAAGCTCAAGGGGTTTTTCTTCTTCGATTTCCCTTATCAGGGCGCTTACCTCTATTTCTAAACTTGCCCGGTTTATCTCTTTTACTGCAACTAAAAATTCACCATCTAACGCATTAAATAAGCGAAAAGTTTCAGACCTGCGTACTCTGATAACGGACTTTAAATAATGAAAATTATCTTTTTCCATTATTAGAATTTGCTTTTCATAGATATGCTCGCTAGTATAAATTCGTGGTAAATGTGAAAATTTCATAAAAAAAGCAGATGTTAGTTTTGAATAATAATGAGCCAGATAATACACCAATCCAAGATCAAGTCTCAAGCAAAATTAAACAAAAGGAATGGGGAGGCCCGAAAGGTCCAGAACCTACTAGATATGGAGATTGGGAAAAAAATGGTAGAGTTTCTGATTTTTAAAGTTCTGTCGCCTGTGTTGCCAAGTAAGTTAAGAAAGGCTTAGCTAGGCTAAAAAGATAGTTACAATGCCATTTCATATGTCACCCAAGTTACTTAAACATTTTAAAGGGTTCTGTTTTTTACCAGAAATCATCATGCTGTTTGTTTATATGAAGTGTAAATTTTCCTTGAGTTACCGAGATTTAGAGGAGATAAGCAATATCATAGGAGCAGCAATATGCCACGCTACCTTACATCGGGGAGTACTAAAGTTCGTACCTTTAATAGACGCACAAGTCAGAAGACAAAAGAAAGCCGTTGTTGGTAGCTGGCGAATAGACAAACTTATATCAAGGTAAAGAGAGTTTGGGTTTATCTCTATCGTGCTATAGACTCGCTTGGTAATAATGATGACGTCATAACGCCTGAAACCCCAGTTTTGGCTTTTTTACTACACCTATATTTATAGATGCGACAGAACCAAAAAAATTATACAGAAAAGTACTTTTTAAAACGCTTAATTTTTGTTACCATAAAATTAATAAATAAAATATTGAAGGTTGCATGCATACTAATAAAAATAACTATAAAAAAGGCTCAACTGTCTTTTGGAAATGGGGAAAAGGAAAGATTAAAGGAACTATTGAAGAAGTTTATTTTAATCCTATAGAAAAAGAAATTAAAGGTAGCAAAATAAAACGAAATGGACGTAAAGAAAACCCTGCTTATTTGATTAGAGAAGACAAAGATAAAGATAAAAAAGGTAAGCACGTACTAAAGTTACATTCTGAATTAGTAGAGTAAGGAAAACTATGAATAAAAAAACTTTAGAAGAAAAAAATATTTTGCTCCACCTGAAGAAGTGGCAGAAGCGGCTAAAAAAGGATTATTATTAAAAGAAAAGTTTAATCGTGGGGGAACAAAAGTCGGTTGGGAAAGAGCAAAACACCTAAAACAAAGAGCTCCTGTCAGTAGTTCGGAAATAATAAAAATAGCAAATTATTTTTCTCGCCACGAGGTGGATAAAAAAGCTAAAAATTTTGGCAATGAATCTAATCCTTCAAAAGGATATATTGCTTGGTTACTTTAGGGGGAGAGCCTGGTAAAAAATGGGCAAAAGAAATCAAAAAACAGCTCAAGTCTTGATTTAATATTTTAGATAAGGAAAAATAAAATTATTTTCTTATCCTTAAGATGCGAATTAAGGATAAGAGCATAGAATTATTGATAAAATTATTGATAAAGGTAAAGTTTATATTTATACCAAGCTGATTTTATGGTAAACTAAACTTATGGTTCCATCAGAAAGCAAACAATTGCTAGAACAGTTAATTATTTAGTGAGTACATTTTATGAAACATATTATATTAACACTTTTATTGACACTAAGTTTAGCGAGTTGCGTTACTAAACGTACTGTAATAGAACATGAAAAAGTAAGAGTACCAGAAAGAGAAGTAGTAGTACCAAGGTAAGTAGTACATTAAGCTTGACTGATACAAAGTTCATTTCTTTTGATCCTGTCACATCTGTAAATAGAGGCATAATAAAGGAACCATTTTTAAACGTCTTCCCAATAAATCCTTAGTTTTAATAATATAAAACCAAATTAAAATTTGCTATAGTCATCCTGAACTTATTTGGCTTTGCCGCCCTTGCGGGCCAGAATCTTCAAAAACACTCCTCTATATTGTGATAAAAAAGATCCTGACCCGCAAGGGCGGCAAAGCCAAACAAGTTCAGAATGACATAACGTTCCATGTAAGTAAGTATAGCAAAGCCTATGTAAGTAGTAAGCAATGTAGTCTTTGTGATATTGAAGATATAACATTATATCATTTTGCCAGACATGTATCGCCTACATCGCAACGCACCAATATTTTTTTGTTTTTCCATAAATAGGAATTCGAAATAATGTTGCTATTATTACTGCACCTTAATTTTTTTGAAGTAACAATTCCTATATCCGCCTCTTGACAGTTCCAATAATTCAAAGCTACGCTTTTTCCATTACCTAAAATATATAATCGATCTTTTCTATTAATTTGCGACTCAATAATTTTGGCTTGTTTATAACCGAACCAATTCGCCCAATAGTCAGAAATAAATTTTGGTAAGTTACCATCAGTATAAATCTTGAGCCCCTCTTCACCGTTAATACCAACCGCTTTTATATCATGGTCATATATAAAATCAGGGTTTTTAGAAGTAAGCATTATTCCCACCCCTAAGGTCATAATAAATATACCAATAACCCGCCACGAAGTTTGCCATAGGCATATCCAAAAAAATCCAAAAGAAAATATTACTAAACTCAGTGGAGAAATATGCCCAAAATACCAAATAGAAAATGGCTGACTAACAACAAATTCTGCAAAGTTAGTGACTATTGAGATAAAGAACCCCAGAGCCTTTAATACCCATAAATCTGCACTAAATGGCATTAAAAGTATAGATAATAAAGCCAGTGGCATCATGAAAAAAGACATCAGAGGTACAGCTAATAAATTCATTAAAACTGAATAATTAGCAAATTTATAAAAATGATAAACTACAAATGGAGCAGTAACTATACTTGCCAAAAAACTGGAATAAATATTTGCAAATAGGTAAAATTTAATTGAAGCAAATATTCCCTTGCTATTGCCTAAAAGATTTTTATTTTTTAAGTAAAATTCATATCCAGATATCAAACATAATACCGCTGTAAAAGAAAGCTAAAAACTTGGATGGAATATATATTCTGGCAAAAAACATAATATAAGAAAAGCTGCAATTGTTACAGATCTTAAGGGGTAAGGAGACCTGCCGAATATCATCGCTGAGATAAAAATACAGGTCATAATAAATGCTCTTGTAGCAGCTATATTATTTCCACTAATTTGTAGATATAAAAACTACCTATAATCGAAATTATTGCAGATATTACCTTAATATTAGTATTATATGCTAAGAAATTTGAAAGATTCAATAACACTCTACTACAGACAAAAAATATCATTGCCACAAGCGATAAATGCAATCCAGATACACTTAGTATATGGGCAACGCCTGAATTTCTCATATTTTCAGAAATATCTTTAGGTATTGCTTTCGTTTCGCCAATTAAAATGGCCGAAGCAAAATTTCCATTTGCGGCCCCAAGCACTTCTACCAAACGCTTATATATTTGCCCTCTCTTTAATTTTATATACTTTGAAAATGCAGAAGGATTGCTGCTAATTACTGCTGGAGCTGTTAGGGCGTATCCCGTGGCTTCTATTCCTGACATGTACATATAAAAGCCAAAATCATATGAGCCAGGCAGAACACTTGATTGTAGAGGAAATAGCTTAGCTTTTAACCTGACTATATCTCCAGGAACTAAATCACTACTAAGTTTATCTGAAATATTCAGCCTAACTTTGTTAAAATCTCTATTAGCATCACTTTTATTTTCCTGTAGTAATAGTTGCATCCCTCTTAGGGTAGGTTTTAAAGATTCAACTTCACCTTCAAGAGTTACAAACATAGTTCTTGTTATCGGAGTTATTTTTACCGAGTTTAGCCTAATATTAGCAACAACCATTCCTACTATAAGGCCAAAAAAACACAATGAAATAAAATATATTATTATGCTTCTTCTACGAAAATATCCAATAAGAGGGATAATAAGCGCTCCGCAAGAGGCAAGAGCATATAAAGATTTATCAGGTAAAATTTGAAAAAATAAAATAATCCCGGAAATAAAACTTACAAAATACCATAAATTTAAACGATGGTATTCTTCTTCAAGTTTTCGATTTAGATAAAAATCCACAAATTTCTTATCCATTATTCGTGTTATCTCATTAGAGCAGATCAAGGATAATATCTGCTGCTCTCATTGAAGGCTTTTTTTCAGCATTTAATCCGATTTTTTCTAAAATTTTTGTGGCCTCCGCAACTTGACTTTCTCTAGCGTCCTTATCACGCAATAAATCGCTTAAAGCTAATACTAAATTTTCCACATTAAACTCGCTTTGTATATATTCTGGTATTATCTCTCTATTCGAAATAATATTTATCAAAGATGCAAATTTAATTTTAATCATCATTTTTAATAAAAAGAATGTGATTGGATTTAATTTATAGCCAACGATTTGCGGGGTCCCAGAAGCGGTAATTTCCAGGGTATTTGTTCCAGATTTTGCAAGGGCACAATCACTTACAGCAAAAGCTTTTAATCTATCTGTTGAAAATGAATAGTTAAATTCTGCTCCACCTAAAAATTTTTGTATCTCTTGTATATTAAACTCGTTTGGTTGAACAAAAATTACTTCAATATCATGGGTAGAAAATAATTTATCAAAAACCATACGCATAATAGGCATATGTCTTCTGATTTCGCCCCTTCTACTACCTGGAGTAACAACAATAATTTTTGATTCGCCCTTTAAGTTCATTTCCGCCCTAAGCTCAGGTGATCCTTTTAAAAAATCTTGCTCTAAAACCGGGTGCCCAATACATCCACTTTTTAATCCTTCAACAATAAAATACCCTGGTTCAAATGGTAGTAACGTTAATAAATAATCATATATTTCAGCATATTTTTTGGCTCTTCCAGGTTTATATGCCCATACAGAAGGGGCTACAACATGTACCAATTTTATATGAGGTGCTATTGCTCTGATACGTTCTGCAACTCTATATGTAAATCCAGGGGAATCAATTGTTACAACCATATCTACGTTTTTGGATAAAATATCCTCAACTGTTTTTTCAATAAGTTTGCTAATTTTTAGCAAGTGTGGCAGCACTTCAAGGAAACCCATCAAATTGATTTGATTTATAGGAAATAGAGAATTGATGCCAGCGTCTTGCATCATTGGCCCGCCTACTCCATAAAAACCAATATTGCGGTCATCTTGATTAACATCTTTAAGCGATTTTATTAAGCTTGCGCCAATAAAATCTCCTGAACTCTCCCCTGCAATAAAATATAGTTTCATGATGTTTTAGAATTATTTCAGCTTCCTACATAAACTTAGTGATTTATCAACCATTTCAGATTCTATACCTACACAATCTAAAATGCTATGAAATATATAATCATGAGAAATAACTTTTTCCTTAAATGATTTTACGGATTCCCATTTTTCCGGATGGTTTTTCTTATATTTTTCAGAAAACCAGACCATTACCGGCACTTCCATTTGTTCTTTAAAATAGCCATCCGCTCCATGAGTTAA
>JANQTT010000081.1 GCA_030731565.1 Rickettsiaceae bacterium
GGCGCTAACCTTTTTTGGGTTTGCGCCTTTGCTACATTTACCTCATTATCTAAAATTATGCAATTTTAGATAATGATTTCACTAAAGTATTAACTGCATTCTGATGTTCGGAGCTTTCTATTTTCATAAAATTTCTTGACACCTCAATACACATGCGTTGATGCTGAGTCATAACTGGTTCTTGTTCGTTGTGCTCTAAGCCTTCGTAAAAATACGAAATTTCCTTTGAGAGAGCCTTGGCAATTAAGACCAATCGGCCAACAGAAATTCTGTTAGTACCCTTTTCATATTTTTGCAATTGTTGGTGTGTAACGCCAATTACTTCTGCAAGTTGCTGGCGAGATAAACCCTTCGCTAGCCTTAAAGAATATATTTTTCCGCCGATAAATTTATCAACTTCTAGGATATAATCGTTTTTACGTGCCATAATATTTTTCTTTGAAACATCAAGTGTTAATTTTTCTAAATAGATCTAAAACCTATTAAGTAAATAATATAACAAAAAATTCAAGCTTATGCAACTATATATTTAATATTTTTTAACTTTTCTTACAAATAAGCGTTGTATTTCTTGTGAAATTTACTATTTGAAATATCCGATTCCTTGCTAAAAAAAAAATAAACTCTATAATCTAGCTTGTAAACACAAACTATGGATAAGGACATTTAAAAGGTTTTTATCCATAATTCGTATTGTAAAATTTAACAAGCCGTATGCAAGCCCAATAAATAATGAAAAAAATAGTTTGTAATCTTTATAATTCAGTTGGTAAAATGATTGAACATGATGGAATCGAGCATTCTGGATATATGTCTTTTATGATGCTTGTATCAATATTTCCGTTTTTTATCTTTATATTGGCATTCACTAGTTTTTTTGGAGCGTCAGAACTCGGAGAGAAATTTATTGAGTTAGCTTTAGAAAATATGCCAACCCATTCCATCGATTCAATAAAATCAAGAATAACTGAACTTATAACTTCACCACCCCAAGGATTGTTGACACTAGCTATCTTTGGAACGATTTGGACATCATCGTCATTTGTAGAATGTTTAAGGACTATATTAAACAGAGTTTATGAAATAAAGTCACCGCCGAACTATATCTTACGAAGATTACTAAGTATCGCTCAATTCTTGGGCATAAGCACTATTATCTCGTTAGCAATGCTATTATTGATTATTATACCAATAGGTCTTAAAAAAATCCCTCAATTTATGGAGTTAATTGAAGCCCATTCTTTTATGATAGATACATTTAGGTATACATTAATATTCATGTCATTATTATTTTCTGTTTGTGCACTATATTATATAATACCCAATGCAAAGCTAAGGCTTTTTGAGGTGATTCCAGGGGCGATTCTGACCGTGGTTTTATGGGGTCTAAGCGGCTATTTTTTATCTAAATATATAGTATATTATAGGCAATTAAGCGTTGTATATGGTTCTCTCGGTAGTATAATCGTAACATTAATATTCTTTTATATAGTGAATATGATTTTTATTATAGGAGCTGAATTTAACTATTTAATGAGAAATAAAAGTGATTAGCATAATATCTCCTGCAAAATCAATGAATTTTGAAGCAAAAATTCCGAGTAGCATTTCATCTCATGTTAATGGATCAAGCGAAATGAAAAGTGTATTGCAAGCTTTAAATAAGCTCTCAGTTGAAAATATTATGAAATTTATGATGGTGAGTACAATAATTGCAGATTTAAACTATAGTAGGTTTAAAAATTTTGAAACTCTACTAGAGAAACAAGCTATTTATGCATATAACGGTGATGTATACAATAATATAAATACAGAAGTTTTAGATGAGGATTCTCTGCGCTTTTCTCAAAAACATTTACGAATTATATCTGCATTATATGGTTTGTTAAAGCCTTTGGATATGATTAAAGCTTATAGACTAGAAATGTCAAGTAAACTACCTGGGCTTGCTCCAAAAGGCATGAACTTATTCTGGCAAAAAACTATTACTAGCAGTATAAATTCTGAATTAGAAAATCATCAGAATAAATATTTAATCAATATCGCCTCAAATGAGTATAGCGCGTCTATTGATAGTAGTATGCTTAATGCGAATTTAATAAACATACATTTCAGAGAAATTAGGGGCGGTAAGCTGAAAAATATAGCACTAAATTCAAAAAAAGCCCGCGGTATGCTTGCTGATTATATCATTACGAATAAATTAGATAGACCAGAAGATATCAAGTCGTTTAATAGGTCTGGCTATGAATTTAATAAAGCACTTTCTGATTTAAATAATTTTTATTTTACTAAATAAACTAGTGTAAAAAACTTAATAGTTATAATTAATTAATTCTCTTCTTAAACTAATTCATGTATATTGATTTTGCATTTTAACACAAGGAACCAAGATGTTTGACTATAATTCTTCATTTAAAGCCCAAATTAATCAGATACGAAGTGAGGGAAGGTATAGGGAATTTATTGGACTTCAAAGGCAGGCAGGAGACTTTCCTTTTGCATTGTGGGGAGAGAATAAAAAGAAAGTCGTTATGTGGTGTATCAACGACTATTTAGGCATGAGCCAAAACCCAAAAGTAATAGAAGCCGCAAATAAGTCGTTAATTGAAAATGGTGTTGGATCTGGGGGAACAAGAAACATTGGCGGAAACAATTATGCTATTGTTAATTTGGAAACTGAATTAGCTGACTTACATAGTAAGGATTCTGCCCTTGTATTTACATCTGGTTATGTGTCAAATGATGCGGCACTTACGACTCTTGCAAAAATTTTGCCTGATTTAGTATATTTGTCTGACGAATCAAATCATGCATCAATGATAGCGGGTATCAAAAATTCAAGATCAGAAAAGCAGGTTTACCGACATTTGGATATAGACCACCTTGAGGAATTGCTTAAGAATATAGACATTAATAGGCCTAAAGTTATAGCTTTTGAATCTGCATATTCAATGGATGGGCTGATATCTCCTATTGCTAAAATTTGTGAATTAG
>JANQTT010000082.1 GCA_030731565.1 Rickettsiaceae bacterium
AGCAATCCCATTACTCCTAAACAGAATCCACGATGAAGCGCAATTTAGATATAGCTACAATAGGCTAACTGACTCTGGTTACGAGCTGCTTAACAGATTCCAAAGCTTTGATGCACTAATGCACCAAGTAGCTAATCTTGAATTTTCTATAGTTGAATTTTATTTAATCAACCGCCCCCATTTTATTAAAAGTATTTTAACTTTATTGTCTAAACATATAGATAACATAAGAGGCCTTGCGCTGGTTAAGGATAAAAACCTTGTAGAAATATTAAAAAAAATGGAAGCCAAAATTCAGCATATATCTACTTCCAAACAAGAATCTGCTCCGAATATACTTCAATCTTTTCGAGAAAAACTGGTAAAACCGCTAGAGCCGAACATCCAAAAAAGATACGTCAGTCTTGATAAATTTGCTAAGTTAACTATACAAAATAAGTATATTGATTTATTTGAAAAGATTGATTTAATAATAGAAAAAAAAGAAGGGTATACAGATCTCCTTCAAGAATTGCTTGTAAAAAAATTAACTAAAGATTTTTACTTGCCTAATTTATCAAACTCTATAGATAAACTTCGAAAAATGGCAATGTATAGGACTGAAGTATCACGCCTGCTTTCCCAATTAAACCTTGCTGAAATATTTTTAAAGAAAAGGGTAACCAACAAAATAAACTCACTTGACTTCAAGCATGTATCTCTTGATTCAGAAATTAAGACCTCAACCGACTATGTAAATAAATTAATAACCGAAATTGTTTCTAAATGTAGCGCTTCACAACTTGAAGTTTTATATAAACATTTAATAGAAAATAAAGACCTTACTCAAACCCAAATAACTCTGAAAAAAGAAATATCTAATCAGCTTCACCAAAGAACTTCTATAGGTAAAATGATATTTTCTATCTTAAAGGGCGAGAAAAAAGAATATAATCAACTCAAGTCTATTAAAGAAAATATAACTGGAGCAACGGCAGAAAATCAGGAAAAAACTTAGCATTCCCCATAAAATCTATTTTAAACTGTTCGCTAGTTTATATATTTCTTTTCTACTATATTGGCTCTTATATTTTGCAAAAGCTATATCAGAAGCTGATTTTGCGCTTTCTCCATTAGATAACAAACTTTCTAGTGAGCGCTTTAAAATACCTTCAGTAACTATTTGATTGGATTTGCCTGTTATACACAATACTATCTCTCCTTTTGCAGGATTATTAGTATAATAATTTATTAATTCAGAAAGATGAGCGGTCTTTGACTCCTGATACAATTTTGTCAGTTCACGAGACACGTTTGCGATTCTGTCACCAAAAACTTCTATTGCCATTTCAAGAGATTGCAACAACCTATTTGCAGTTTCATAAAATATCATGGTTGCATCTAGCGAAATAAATTCTTTAAATACTCGAATCTTTCCTTCTTTTGTTTTTGGCAGGAACCCTGCGAACACGAACCGATCAGTAGGTAGCCCAGCAATACTAAGAGCAGCTATAGTAGCGCAAGGCCCAGGAACAACGTCAACATTAATACCAGCCTCTCTAAATTCTCGAACTAATTTATAGCCAGGATCTGAAATCAATGGGGTACCAGCGTCTGAAATAAGGCTAATTACTTTACCACTAAATACCAAATCTTTTATATAAGATCTTTGTGTTTCATCGCTGTTATCGTTGTATATTTTTAATGGGACTTTTATACTATGTTTCGCTAGTAATTTACTGGACACTCTGGTATCTTCACAAAAGATAATATCCGAACTAGCAAGTATATCCAAAGCTCTTAGCGTAATATCGCCTAAGTTTCCAATTGGTGTAGATACAATATACAGACCTGGTTTGAAATTCACTAATTTAGCTCGTTGGAGAATTAATTTATGAACAATATAAAGCAAAAACTCTTAAAATTCACCATTTCTTTTGTATGTCTATTTTTTATTACTTCTTGTGATCAAGTAAAAAATTTTTCAGATTTTAAAAACGCGCTTGGAAAAAATGTTGTGGATATCGCTATCCTTTTACCTACGACAGGACCAGAAGCTGAACTTAGCAAAGAGTATGCTAAAATGATTAAAATAGGCCTTTCCGATGGAGTCAAAACTAAAATCAGAGTGACCACGTATGATTCAACAAATCAAGCAAAACTAACCGCGGCACTAGATAAAATACTTGATACCGGGACGGATATAATAATTGGACCAATTTATTCAGATGCTACAAAAACAGTTGCTCAGAAAGTAAAAGGTAAAAGCACTATAGTGCTATCTTTATCAAACAATCCGGCGCTTGCTGAAAAAAATGTTTTCATCTTTGGGCACGCCCCAATGAAGCAATTAGAACAAATAAGTAACTACTTCCTTGAGCATAATTATCAAAATTATATAGCTCTCCTCCCCGCTGGAAGATACTCAACAACCGTTAGCAAAATATTGAATGATATGATAGAAAGCAGAGATGCGATCCTTTCGCGAGTTGAATTTTATGGCAGCACTCCAGAAGATATGGAAAAATCCGTTAAATTAGTTTCAGATACTGTTGATGGCCTAAACGAGAATGACCTTAACTTAAAGCAACCCGTTATTCTGGTGGCTGATGATCCAGCAACCCTTAATATGCTTTACAAAAAGGCAAGCAAAGTTCATTTAGATAAAAAAGCGATAATAGCAGGTGATAGTAGAGTTGACATTGAGTTTACGCCGCCAGTAGATGTGACTTTCACAGGTTCGCTAAATATCACAAATACAAACCTTGTTATGCGAGCGACGAAATCTGGAATAAAACATATATCATTTATGCATGCTATATCATATGACGCCGGTAAAATGATCGGAAGTTATATTGGTAGTGGATATAATAGAACAAATTTCATTAATAAAATGAATGCTACCGAGCCTTTTGTTGGAATATCCGGAAGCATTCACTTTACAGATTCTATCGCACAACGTAAATACGATATTAT
>JANQTT010000083.1 GCA_030731565.1 Rickettsiaceae bacterium
AGTAGTACAGCCTTTGAAGGAAATAGGACAGAACTGCCGTGAGAAAGGAGCCTACTTCCATTCAGATATAGCTCAAGCTTTTGGTAAAATACCGATAAACGTGGATGAATGTAATATAGATTTAGCGAGTATATCTGGTCATAAAATCTATGGACCAAAGGGCATAGGTGCTTTATATATTAGACGTAAACCTCGTGTTCGTTTGTCTCCACTGTTTAACGGCGGCGGGCAAGAGAGAGGGTTTAGATCTGGTACTTTATCAACCCCGCTATCAGTTGGTCTTGGGGTGGCCGCTGAAATTGCCTCAAAGGAAATGGAAAAAGACCAAGCGCACGTGAAAAAGCTGTTTGATATGTTTTTAAATAAAATACAATCGAATGCTGATGAAATATACCTTAATGGTGATAAAGATCAGAGATATCATGGGAATTTAAACTTAAGTTTTGCGTATATTGAAGGCGAGTCGATGATCTTAGCAATTAAAGATTTAGCGGTCAGTTCTGGTTCTGCATGTACATCAAGTTCGCTTGAACCATCTTACGTGCTGCGTGCTCTAGGGGTAGGCGATGATTTAGCGCATACCTCAATTCGGTTTGGTTTTGGCAGATTTACTACAGAAGAAGAGGTTGAGTATGCGGCAGAGTTGATGCTATCGCGTATTAACAGGCTAAGAGAGCTGAGCCCATTGTGGGAAATGGTGCAGGAAGGAATTGATATTAACGAAATTAAATGGGCGGCACATTAGTTTTATAATTGTATTAAAATAAAGGAGAAATATTATGGCATATAGTGATGAAGTAATAGATCATTACGAAAATCCGCGCAATGTAGGGGCGCTAGATAAAAAAGATTCAGATGTTGGTACTGGCCTTGTCGGAGCGCCTGCATGCGGTGATGTTTTAAAGCTACAAATTAAAGTCGATAATAATGGTATGATTGTTGATGCAAAATTTAAGGCGTTTGGTTGTGGTTCAGCTATAGCTTCTAGCTCGTTAGTAAGTGAGTGGGTGAAAGGTAAAAATGTTGATGAGGCTTTGAAAATTAAAAATACTGAAATTGCCCAGCATTTATCGTTGCCACCAGTGAAATTACATTGCTCAATGCTTGCAGAAGACGCAATAAAAGCGGCAGTAAATGATTATAAGAATAAGCAAAAATAATGTCTAAAAATCAAGTAATGCAATTAACGGATAATGCTGCTGAGCAAATAAAAAACCTACTTGCTCAGCGTGAAAAATCGTCCTTGGGTATCCGGGTTGGCGTTAAATCTGGCGGTTGTTCTGGCTTGAAATATTTTGTTGAATATGCAGATGAGAAAAACCCTTTTGATGAGATAATTGTAGATAAAGGTGTTACTGTTTTAATCGACCCGAAAGCATTAATGTATTTACTTGGAACCCAAATGGACTTTGTATCCGAACAATTTAAATCAGGATTTACCTTCACCAATCCAAATGAAAAAGGCAAATGTGGTTGCGGTAGTTCATTTAACGTTTAAGCTATAATAATTTGCCTTATATCTTCAATTTATCTTGAAAAATTATTAATCCTACGGTATAATGATCAATCGTTCTTTAGAGGAATCTTGAGAATAATTCGCACGCAATATATAGCCTTGTTGGTCTGCTTATGGTTAGTGGTCTTGGCTTTTGCGGAGGTGTAACTAACAAATTATAGGAGATATTTAATGTCTAATTTACCTAAAGTTAGCGTCGGTGATTTACTAGACGCTGGTATTCATTTCGGTCATAAAACTTCACGCTGGAATCCAAAGATGGCACCATATATTTATGGTACTAGAGATAATATTCATATTATTGATCTTCAACAAACAGTCCCATTAATGCAGATTGCCTTAAAGAAAATCTATGAAACTGTAAAAAATAATGGCAAAGTATTATTCGTTAGCAGTAAAGTACAAGCAACAGAATTAGTGGCAGAATATGCTGAAAAATGCGGCCAGTTTTATGTTAACAATAGGTGGCTTGGCGGGATGCTAACTAACTGGACTACAATTTCAAAGTCTATCAAAAAAATTGATAATATTGAAAAAATTCTTGAAGATGAAGAATTATCTTCTACATATACTAAGAAAGAGATACTTGACTTGAATAGAAAAAGAGAGAAGCTCCTAAGGTCACTTGCGGGTATCAGAAAAATTGGTGGTAGACCAGATTTGATAGTTGTAATCGACACAAACAAAGAACACTTGGCTATTTCTGAAGCTGTAAAATTGAGTATACCTGTTGTTGCAGTAGTTGATAGTAACTCTGATCCAGACAATATTGACTATCCAATTCCTGGCAATGATGATGCTATCAGATCGATCAGATTATATTGCCATTTATTTGCAGAAGCTGCTCTTGCTGGTATACAAGACGCAATGACTGATTCTGGTGCTGACGCTGGCCTTGCTAAAAAATTAGTAGCAGGGGATAGTTTAGACGGTGTCAAAAAAATTGAGAAAGCACAAAAACTATCAAAAGCAAAACCAGAAACCACAAGTAAAAAAGCAGTTGAAAAAGTAAAAAAAGTTACGGTGGAAACAAAGCCAGCAAAAATTGCAGCAGAAGCTGTAAAATAAGAGATAAAACCGGCTTAGTATAATAAATTACATTGAATTAGAAAATATTCTTAATTCAAATGGAGTTTACTATAAAATAAATTCTACATAAATAAATTTAGGAGATTGATATGGCTATAACAGCATCAATGGTAAAAGAATTAAGAGAAAAAACTGGTGCAGGCATGATGGACTGCAAAAAGGCATTAGTTGAAGCAAAAGAAGATTTTGAAGGAGCTATTGATTGGCTTAGAACAAAAGGACTAGCGGCAGCTGCTAAAAAAGCTGGACGTGTTGCAGCAGAAGGGTTAACAGCTGTTGCAATTAACGGGACGAAAGGAGCCGTAGTTGAAATTAATTCAGAGACAGATTTTGTTTCTAGAAATGAAATGTTTCAGAAGCTAGTAAAAGAGATTGCGCAAATCGCTGTGAATCATGGCGATCTTGAATCGCTAAAATCAGCAAAAGCTGCTACTGGGAAAACTGTTGAGGAAGAAATAGTAGTTAATGTAGCTACTATTGGCGAAAACTTGAACTTGCGTCGTATGCAAACTGTAGGCGTAAATGATGGAGTTATTGCTTCTTATGTTCACAATCCTTCTGCAGATGGTATGGGCAGAATATCCGTTCTTGTTGCGCTCGAGTCAACTGGCGATAAAACAAAATTAATGGAAGTAGGTAAGCAAATAGCAATGCATGTAGCTGCCGCTAAACCGCAAAGCTTGAATAAAGAAGGAGTAGATCCATCTCTTATCCAAAAAGAAAAAGACATCTTTACAGACCAATCAAGAGAGTCAGGAAAGCCTGACAATATTATCGAAAAAATGATCGAAGGTAGAATACGTAAATTCCTCGAAGAAATAGTGCTTCTAGACCAAGCCTTTGTTATTGATGGTAAAACCAAAATCTCAGATGTAATTGCTAACCTAGCAAAAGAATTAGGAGCTCCAGTTAAGCTAAAAGATTTTGCGAGGTTTGAAATAGGCGAAGGAATCGAAAAAGAAGAAACAAATTTCGCTGATGAAGTAGCTGCCGTTGCTCAGAGTTAAAGCTTAGGCATATTTTCTAATGCACCTTTTCCAATTTATCTATTAGCTTTTAACTTTAAATGGGTTAGCCTTGAAAGCTAATAGATAAATTACAAAATAATTTTATAAAAAATATTTTTAATTCGTCTTAATTTACTATGTTTTGCAGGAATAGTTTAACTATTTCAAGAATATAATTATAGGAAAAAAGGTCCAAAAACTTGACTTTCAAACCTTTGCCTATATTGTACCTAAGCGGAAACGAATTTTTAACGTTGGGCTAACATTTACTTCAATGATGCTTAAGGAGCACCTGCCGCTAATATGATTACGTATTTAATTTATCTTCATCCAGATGGGTTTTTTCGTAATTCTCGTGGCGCATTTGTGCGTCTATACATAGGGTTGCCACTGGTCTGGCCTCCAGACGTTTTAGGCCAATTTCTTCTCCGGTTTCTTCGCAATAACCATAGTTACCAGCGTCAATTCTGCTAATTGTGTGTTCAATTTTATCAATCAGTTTGCGGTATCTATCTCGTGTTCTGAGTTCTATTGTAGTCTCAGTTTCAACGCTTGCTCTGTCATTAAGATCAGACTCATTCCAATTTTCTTCTTTCAGGTGCATAAGAGTTTCTCTAGACTCTTTAAGCAGTTCTAAACGCCAATTTTGCAGTTTTTGTCTAAAATATTCCAGTTGCATAGGATTCATATATTCTTCATCTTCTGAAGGTTTATAGCCGTCTGGTAATACAACTTTTTCCATAATGTAATTCTCTAATATTTATTCCTGTACACCAATATACCTCAGAAGCAAAAATTAAGGCAAGTATAATTTCTTAAAAATTATTTTTTGAACCAGGGTGAGCTTTTTCGTATACGGATTCAAGGTGAGAGTGGTTAATTTTTGTATATCTTTGCGTAGTTGAAAGGCTTTTGTGGCCTAATAGATCTTGAATAGACCTTAAATTTGCACCATTCTCTAGCAGATGAGTTGCAAAACTATGCCTAAAAGCATGTGAACTTAGGAACTCAGGCAAGCCCAGCATACGTCGTAACTTCATTAATTCTTTGTTAAATACGGCGCGTTGCAAGGGCTTACCGTGTTTTCCGCGGAAAATTGGTTCGTCAACTTCTATATGATATGGGAGTAATTTTATATATTTCTCAATAAGCTGTTTTGATTCTGTGATCCAAGGAATAATTCGTTCTTTCCCTCCTTTACCAAGGATTTTTATAAATTCTAGATTTTCTAGATGTTTTTGCGTAATTGATAACGCTTCAGAGATTCTAAGCCCGCTTGCGTAAATCAAAGTAAGCAGAGCTTTATTACGATAGTGAATCCACTCTTCATCTCCAAGCATTTCTACACTACCAAGCGAAATTTCTGCTTCTGACTTAGTGAGAGCTTTTGGCAGGCTTTTGGTTTTTTTTGGGCTGCGGACGGTAAATATTGAGTGGCAAGTAATATTAAATTTCTTTTCTAAATATTTATAAAAATTTTTCACAGATGACAAGGCTCGTGCCGTAGAAGTTAAGTTGAAATTGTTCTGGCTCCTTGACGACAACCAACTTCTTATACACCTTATATCTACTGATTTTATCTGCTCTATAGACGTTTGTGTGGAGTAGTAATTGTTTAAGAATGACAGATAGTTTTTTAAGTCATTTAAATATGAGTCCAGGGTATTTTTTGAGTAATTTTTCTGATATCTTAAATATTCTTGCCAATTATCTATTATCTGGGTTATTTCTTGATTATAATTTTTTATCATATAATGCCCTAAGCTATAAAATTACTTCCCAATACAAAAATTGCTAAAAATTTCTCCTAAAATTTCATCAACTGTAATTTTACCTGTGATATTGCTTAAAGACCTTATAGCCATCCTGATATCTTCTGTAACTAAAACTAAATCATCTTCTAAGGTGAAATTTGTTAAATAAGTTATTGCTTGCTCAAGTTGTGCTCTATGCCTTGCCCTGGTAATTTGAGGAGCTTCAGATGGTTTTGCAATATTCTCTGCGACTTCAATGATTCTTTTTACAACCTGTTCTAAGCCTATGTTTTTTTTAATTGATATAGCTAAAGGTTTTTTTAAGCCTAAATTACTAGGGATTTTGAGTTCTGCTAAATCAATTTTGTTTAGTAAAATTATCGTATTTTCGTTAATTAGTTCAGCAAAGTCATCGGTTTTACTATTAGTCTCAGTCGCGTCGTAAATGATAATTCTAATATCAGAACTGTGAAAAGTTTCTTTAGCCTTTTCTATGCCTTTTTGTTCAATAATATCTTTTGTATCATGATGAATTCCGGCAGTGTCTTGTAAAATTATTGGGTACCCTCCTATATCAAGGTGACCTTCAAGAACATCGCGCGTTGTCCCAGCGATATCTGATACTATTGCTACTTCTCGTTTCATTAAGAAATTTAGTAAGCTAGATTTGCCAACATTAGGCTTGCCAATGATTGCGAGCTTTAATCCACCCCTTAGCCTTTCGCCTCTATTGTTATCGTTTAGATGATTATTTATATCAAAGACCAATCTAGTAATTTTATCAGCAACGTGCTGCACAGTCTCGTCTGGTATATCTTCATCAGGGAAATCAATATACGCTTCAAGCAAACTAATTAAACTAAGCAGTTCTTTCCGCCAATTATCGTATATTTTTTCTAATCCGCCGCCAAGTTGTCTAATGGCCTGCTTGTGTTGAAATTCAGTTTCTGCATCAATCAAATCAGCAAGTCCTTCGGCCGCTGTTAAATCCATTTTACCGTTTAAGAATGAGCGTTTGGCAAATTCGCCTGGCTGTGCAAGCCTCATGCCATTAATTGAGGATAAAACTTGGTGCATTTGTTTTATAACAGAAATACTGCCATGAGTATGAATTTCTACAGAAGTTTCTCCGGTAAAACTTGCGTTACCGATGAAAAATACAACCATGGCTTCATCAATCTGCTGCTTTGTTTTAGGGTTATAAATTTTCTTGAAATATAACTTTCTTGGTTCCAGATTATCCACTTTCTGGATAATTAGTTGCTCTAAAGCCATAAGTGAATCTGGACCTGAAAGTCTGAAGACCGCAACTCCCGCTTTACCTGGGGCAGTACATTGAGCAAAAATACTATTCATCTTATGTTACTTATCAGCTTGATAGGTGTTTTTATTTCTAGTATCATACATCCAGTTTGCATATTAATAAAGAGATTATGGGTTAGGCCTTTATGGGAAATAATTTAACTAATAAAAAATCATTAGCTCTTAGCACGCTTAATTGTCAAATAGATGATTTTAGCGTTGAAATCTTAGACCTTGTTAGTGCAACTAGTAAAGGGGATTTATATAAGAAATTTGTTGAAAAATTTCTTATGTATATTCCAGTTGATTATCGTTCAAGAAACAAGATAAAACTCTTTGGGGATTTTACCCACGAGGCCTATAATTTTTTCTTAAAAAAACCAGAAGGCATAAGGAAAATTGAAATTTTTAAGAGTGATTTTCAAAATAATCCATCGATTACAATACTGATATCCTCAGAAAATCGACCATTTATTATTGATTCTTTAAATAGTTTAATGTCTAAACTTGCCCTACAAACAATCTTTACTTTCCATCCAGTCATTACCGCCATTCGTGATGATCAAGGAACTTTGACAGATATTGCATCTAATGCAAAAAATGGTGTAAACGAATCGCTTGTATATATAAAAGTTTTGGGTAGCTTTGATGATAGTGAGATTGCAGAAATTAAATCTGAAATTAGCAAAATTATCGACTTAGTTGATTATACCTATAATTCCTGGCAATCATTACTAAACAAATTGATTAGTATTACGATAGATATTGTTCACCATAAAGATGTATATGAGCAAAAACATTTACCCGCTGAAGAAACTTTAGATTTCCTGAATTGGCTGCAAAAAAATAATATTACTTTTCTTGGTTCGGCGGATTTTGATGTCGAAACAAAAAAGCTTTTTGCAGAAGAGGGGGTTAAGGAAATTTGGCAGGATAATCTAGATGAAATATCAACAATTATTGAGTTTTCAGAAAGTGAGTATTATGAAAATAAATTAGTAATGCTGGGTAAAATTAATAAGATTTCTCCAGTACATAGAAATGCGTTAGTTGATTATATACTTATTAAGAAACTTGATCTTGATGGAGTATATAGAGGTGGTACTATTATTTTTGGATTATATGGTACAGCTATTTATTTTCAATCTATTAAAGCTATACCAATCTTAAGAGAAAAAATGAACTATGTTCTAAATGAATCTAGTTTTCCTATAAGTGGGTATAATGCTAAAAAAATTAAAAATATTATTGAATCATTGCCAAGAGATATTTTAATACAAATCGATGAAGATGACCTTTATTGCATGTGTATTCATATGCTTTCGAGCATGCGCAGCCATAAATTAAAATTATTTTTCCAGAGAGATTGGTCTAATTCTTTTGTTAATATAATAGTTTTTTTACCTAGAGAAAGGTTGACCCCTGAAGTTTATAATGAGATTAGTTGCTATTTAAGAGAGAAATTTGATAGTGAAATTATCGCTGATAATATTACTGTAGTAGCGCAGAATTTTTCACATTTATTTGCTACGCTTGCTATTAAAGATGCTTCAAAACTTGAAATTGACCATGACGAAATGGAGTGCGATCTAGTTCGGATAACTACCAACTGGTCCGAGAGTTTGTTACATAAATTATGTGAAGAGCTTGGAGAATATGAAGGCGGTATTAGGCACAAAGAAATAGAAGCTTCATTCACAGCTGGGTATAGGCATAAATTTGATGCTTATACTACAATTGATGATGTGCACCATCTCGAACAGGCCTCGCAAAAAAATAAAGTGATTTTTAACCTTATTAAAGGGGAAGGTAATGAATATTACTTAAAATTTTATAGCCCAGAAATTAGCTTAACACTTTCTGAAACGCTACCAGCTATAGAGAATCTAGGTTTTATAGCTATTGATGAGCAAAGTTTTGAAATCAAAGAATCGCCTGACTTTAAACATAGTTGGATATATGAATTTAAGCTGAGTAGTCCTATAGAAATAGAAGTGCCTTTCGATCGCCTGAAAAAAAACATTGAAAAAGCTTTAACTAAAATTAGCGAAGGCGCTCTAGTTAGCGATTCTTTGAGCAAACTGCTTGTTTTATCAGGAGTTAACTGGAGAAAAGTTAAGTTACTCAGAGCTTTGACTCGCTATCTACATCAAACCGGTTTGCCTTATGGGAAAGGCTATGTTCAACAAGTTTTAATCAAGCACTATAAATTTACCGAAAAGTTATTAGACTATTTTGAAGCGAAATTTGATCCTAATAATTTTTCTGAAAATAAAGCAAAGATTTTATCTAACGAAATGCAAGAATACCTTGATACTGTATCAAGTAGCACAGAAGACAAAGTTCTACAAAATATACAAGGAGTTGTTGGAGCGATATTGCGGACTAATTTTTATCAGAAAAAAAATAATAAAGTTAAGGGGTATTTATCATTTAAGTTTGATTCTAGTAAAGTTCCGGATTTGCCTCTTCCGCGTCCATATGCAGAAATTTTTGTTTACTCAAACGATTTTGAAGGGGTGCATGTACGTGGCGGAAAAGTAGCACGCGGCGGTTTGCGTTGGTCAGATAGGGGTGAAGATTATCGGACAGAAGTTCTTGGACTTATGAAATCACAAATGACAAAAAACACAGTGATAGTACCTGTTGGGTCAAAAGGATGTTTTTATGTTAACCTAGTACAAGGCGAACAGAGCCGAGAAGAGTATATGCAGAAAGTAGTGCATTGTTATAAAAACTTCTTACGCGGGCTTTTAGATTTGACTGATAATTTAATTGATGGCGAAGTGGTGCAGCCTAAAGATACGGTGATCTATGATGATGAAAATCCATATTTAGTTGTTGCCGCTGATAAGGGAACTGCGACTTTCTCTGACTTTGCTAATGCTGTATCAAAGGAGTATAATTTTTGGCTTGGAGATGCATTTGCTTCCGGCGGATCAGCGGGTTATGACCATAAGAAAATGGGAATTACAGCAAAAGGGGCTTGGATTTCTGCCCAATCGCATTTCTTTAGTATGGGTATAGATATACAAACAGAAACTTTTACTGTAGTCGGTATTGGTGATATGTCAGGCGATGTGTTCGGTAATGGTATGCTTCTATCTAAATATATCAGATTGGTAGCAGCTTTCAACCACCAACATATTTTTATTGATCCAAATCCAGATCACGTTTCAAGTTACGAGGAAAGATTAAGATTATTTACTACTCCTAGAACAACATGGAATGATTATAATTTAAAATTAATTTCTAAAGGTGGTGGAGTATTTAATAGATCAGCTAAAATTCTAAATATTTCACAAGAAATAAAAGAATTACTAGATATAGAAGTAGATATAATTACTCCAGATAACTTGATAAGAGCTATTTTAAAAGCACGTGTGGGTCTTTTATGGAATGGCGGTATTGGAACTTATATAAAGGCTAGTTCAGAGAACAATGTCGATATAGGTGATAAAGCTAACGATGCAGTTAGGGTTAATGGTAACCAAGTGCAAGCAAAGGTAATCGCAGAAGGAGGAAATCTTGGTTTATCCCAATTAGGACGTATTGAATATGCTTTGAACGGAGGCTTAATTAATACCGATTTTATTGACAACTCTGCTGGGGTTGATTGTTCGGACCATGAGGTTAATATTAAAATAGCATTAAATAGTGCTGTTACATCTGGAAAAATAACAATGCAAGAGCGGAATGAGTTATTGGAAAAAATGACTCCATCAGTTGAAGAGCTTGTTTTAGTGGACAATTACGACCAGAACCTTGCTATAACACTACTTTTACTTTCGCCTACACTAAATATTGAGTCTTTCAGCCAACTGATGCACGAATTGGAAAAAGAAGGTTTGCTTGATCCAGAAGTAGAATTCTTGCCAAATAAGTCAGAGCTATCTCGTAGGGCTGTAACTAAAGAAGGAATGACCCGAGCTGAACTATCGGTGTTATTGTCATACAGTAAAATGTCTTTGGATGCAGATCTAGTTAATTCTTCATTCACCCAAGATAAATTCTTTGAGCCGTACCTGTATAATTATTTTCCATCAATGATGAGAGAAAAGTTTGCTGAAGAAATAGCAAACCACCCTTTAAGAAATGAAATAATCCGAACTGTCATTAATAATAAACTTGTGAACCAGATTGGCGGTCCAGTGATTAGTTCTATAAAGAAAGAAACAGGCGCGCGCGCTTGCGAAATAGCTAGAGCTTATGAAGTCGTTACAAAGATTTTTGATTTAGATAATTTATGGAGCCAAGTAACAAAGCTAGATAAATCAATTGATATTAATATTAAAATTGAAATGTTGAGTGATCTAGTGCGCATAATGCGAAGGGGAATCACTTGGTTTGTAAGGAACATTAAGGCGCCTATTAATATACCAGAAACTATTGCAATATACAGTAAGCAAACATCTGAATTAACGGATATTATAAGCGAATTATTAGTTGATGGTGCAAAGACTAAGTTTTTTAATAACATTAGTCATTTTACATCTTTTGGAGTAGATAAAAAGTTAGCAAAATCTATTTCAACACTAGAAGTTCTGGTTTCAGCATTCGATATTATCTTTATTGCTCAACAAACTAATATGAAAAATGAGTATATCGCTAACTTATATTTTGAATGTGGAGACTTATTAAGTATTGACTGGCTGCGTCAATCATGCGAAGCTCAGATTGATCACTCATTTTGGAATAGGTTGTCAGTTCAATCTTTAAAAGATGATTTTTATGATAAACAAAGACGCTTAATTAGAGCAATTTTATCAAGCAATAATGGTAGTGGCGGACAAGTGCCTGAATTTAAAGCGTGGCTTGAGCATCACGCGTCCGACGCTCATATTTTTGTGAGCTTTATTGAAGATATAAAATTGCAAGAAATATTAAATCTTAATATGATAATTTTAGCAAATAAAAAACTGGAAATCTTTTTAAGAAAATTAGAGGTTAATTAACATGTCTTCGAAATTGAAAGAAGCTAGAGAGAAAGCTGGGTACACAATTGAAGAGGTCGCAGAAAAGCTGAATATCCGCAAGCAATATATAGTTTTTCTTGAAGAAGGCAATTTAGAAGGTATTCCGGGCAAAGTATACGCGGAAGGATATACAAAGTTGTATAGCGAATTTTTGGGTATTGAAATTCCAATTAAATCTATTAAAACCATAGAAAAGCCTCTGGTAAAAAATATAAGTAACAAACAGAAAATAAAAAGGAAATATGTAGTTTTCTTCTCTGCAATACTCTTGGTTTTAGTTATATTAGCCTACTCAATGCTGAAAACGTCAAAAATTGAGGCGCCAGAAATAGTTGAAGATGAATTAATGCAAAATATACAAGAGCATGACGGAAGTAACCAAGAAGAATTTAATCGATCTGATTCATGAAATTAGTGAGAATGTCGATAGATTGAATGCTAAACTTACAAAGCAAGAAAACGTTATAAATGATTTAAAATCTCAAAACGAGAAATTAAAACAAAATAATCATGCCACTCTTGATCAGATTAAAGCGTATATAGAAGAACTTGAACAAATAAGAACCCACTATGTCGATAGTAACAATAAACTTAGCGGAAAGGGAGTTTAAATTAGGTTGCTCAGAAGAAAGTAAACCTCATATTTTAAAGCTCGCCCAGAAGCTTGATTTAGAACTTAACGAAATGTCAAAAGGCAACCCTTCTGCTTCCTTCGAAATGTTATTAGTAATGACTTCTCTTAGTTTAATGGATGAAAAGCATTCCAAAGCTAAAGAATCTGGCGGTGAAGCTCTGGCAAACGCCGAAAGCGATCATCAGAAACAACTTACCTCATTGTTTTATGAATTAAAGACTCTTGCAGATAAATTCTAAGGTGCTGACAATCTATACAGTTTAATTTACTATGCTATACAGTCAAATATGGCATAAACGCTTTAACCCAAAAGCTTTGCTAAAAAATGCCATTTTTCACAATTTTAGTTTATGCATGGAAAATCTTCGTATGGAGCAACTATCTGCTGAGTATTACTTAACCCAAGTAAATTTATTAGAGGCTCTGCAGATTCTCCTCCTATTTCTTCATATATTTCGCCGCTTCTACCAAAAGAATCTTTTACCTCTTCGTATATTCTAAAAATTCCCCATAATATTAATTCAAACATATTACCTTTCCTTAAGTGTCATTGGCCAGGAATACTGGCCCAAAAAAATAGAATCTGGCCAGTTATTCT
>JANQTT010000084.1 GCA_030731565.1 Rickettsiaceae bacterium
GGTCAAGATGAGGCTCCAGAATTACTGACTCTCGATTCAAGTATTGGAAAACTTCTATTAAAAGAAGATGCGCCAAAAATACTTGCTGAGTTTAAACAAACAGCAGGACAAAACCTTGAGGAGCAGTTTGATTATAAAAAATGTAGTCTTCCATTGATTGAAAAATGTACAGAAGTAGCCGAAAAATCTAATATGGAGCAAGTAAAAGATTATTCAAAGTTATCCGTAAAGCAAAAAATACAGGCTGTTGTATGCTTTGTAATAGGTGGCATTGGTACTGTTTTTTCTGTGATAAAATCCAAAATGGAAAACATGAAAAAAATGTCAGAACGTGAAATTAAAATGGTAAATACTTATTCTGGCATTGAAAAGGATTTGAAAAAAATATCAAATAAGAGCTATAAAGCAGTCAATCCGAAAGAAAAGGCAAAAGCAATAGGTAAAAAAGCAAAAAATTCACAGTCACATAATCGACCTTCAGGTTCAACAAAAACAGTAAAGCAGAATAGTATGGTAATGGTAGGTAGAAGGTAAAAATAAAAAACTAAGGACAAGGTTACAGACATGGGTACTTATTGTTTGATAGCATTAGGAATCACCTCTCGTTTTAGATGCAGCGTGCTGCTGGGGGTACCTGAGGATTCTAGAACGGATATAATGACAGGGAGTATACTAAGTTCCAACCAAAATATTACACAAGGCGCAAGGAGCGCAGCCTATATACAACAATAGGTAAGCGAGAAAAGAACGTAATAATATTTGATGAGGTAGTTACTAGAAGTGTTTCATCATGAAGCTTTTTATACATCAAAAGAAAAATTATCCAATATACGCTGGCTTAACTTAGAATTGTATTATTCGTTAAATTTTTAGGCTCTTATTTAAGAATAAACTTTTTAGTTATGAGCTGAGATTTTGATTTTTTTCCTTGGAGGAATATACAAGGTTTCGTTTTCTTCGTTAAAACTATCGCTTAGTTCCATGATTCCAACATAATAACTACCGTTTTTTACAAGGCTAATAATTGACCAGCCATTGCGCATATCTTCTTTAACCTTGTCTAATTCTGAACTATTTTCAGTGAATGAAACCAGTTTTTGTTGTGTCTTGTTCTTATCCATAATTTAAAAGCAGTAAGCTAGAAGTTAAAAAACCTTTACATAATCATTATATAAAATCTATTAACAATTGCAAGTTAAATATAATATCTGTATATATCATGGTCATTTAAGTTGGATTATGCTGTTAAAAGCGCTTACTAAGTTAGTATAGCTGGGAAAATAATTATATATGATATAGTGAATTAAAGTTAGAAATTATAAACAAATAACGTATAATTGATGTAATTTTAATTAAATAACGCGAGCCATGGATAAAAATCTTCTAAATTTCTTATCCATAACTCGTGTTAATAATAGCTCGTTTATTGACAATAAAGGCATTGCGTATTATGGTCCAATCTTTAATATGGTTAAATTAAGTTTTAAATATGTTTGAACAAGAAAAATATAAGTTAAGCCCTGCTGATTATGTTGATTCGTTTGAAAAAATGCTGCTTATTAGGCGTTTTGAAGAGAAGTGCGGTCAATTTTATGGCATGGGAATGATCGGCGGTTTTTGTCACTTATATATAGGGCAAGAAGCTGTAATTGCTGGAATTCATAAAGCAAAGCAAAAAGATGATAGTACTATTACAAGTTATCGTGATCATGGTCACATAATCATGTCAGGTATAGATCCAAAATTTGTTATGGCTGAATTAACAGGAAGAGCATCAGGTTGTTCAAAAGGCAAGGGCGGATCTATGCATATGTTCAACAGTGAAGGAAAATTTTACGGTGGTCATGGTATTGTAGGAGCGCAGGTGCCAATTGGAACAGGCTTGGGGTTTGCTGAAAAATATAATGAAACAAACAATATATGCTTTACTTTCATGGGTGATGGAGCGGTAAACCAAGGGCAGGTATACGAAGCATTTAATATGGCGGCTTTATGGAAATTGCCGGTTTTATATGTCATAGAAAATAATGAATATTCGATGGGGACTTCTTTAGCTCGCTCTACAGCAATGACGGATTTGTATAAAAAGGGAGAGTCATTTGGCATACCTGGAATACAAGCAGATGGTATGGATATAGATTCGGTATATAATGCCGCTCTCCAGATGGCAGCGTACGTAAGAGAAGGCAACGGACCAGCAATTATCGAAGTTAAAACCTACAGATATCGCGGCCATTCAATGTCTGACCCAGCTAATTACCGCACTAAGCAAGAAGTAGAGGAATACAAACAGCAAGACCCAGTTGCTACTATAAAGAAGCTGATACTTGATAATTCTTATGCTAGTGAAGCTCAAGTTAAAGGCATTGAAAAAAAAGTAAAAGATATTATCGCTGAAGTTGCAGAATTTGCAACAAATGAACCGCTTCCAAGTGAAGATGAGTTATATACGGATATATATAAATAGGATTTATTATGGCAAAAATTACAGTAAGAGAAGCTTTGCTTCAAGCCATGCAGGAAGAAATGCGCAATGATAAAAACGTATTTGTAATGGGCGAAGAAGTTGCAGAATATCAAGGAGCGTATAAAGTGACTCAAGGTCTTCTTGAAGAATTTGGTTCAAAGCGTGTTATAGATACGCCAATAACTGAACACGGTTTTGCTGGTCTGGCAGTAGGAGCTGCGTTTGCAGGCCTTCGGCCGATTGTTGAATTTATGACTTTTAATTTTGCTATGCAAGCATTTGACCAGATTGTAAACTCTGCAGCAAAAACAAATTATATGTCAGGCGGACAACTTGGTTGTCCGATTGTTTTTCGTGGTCCAAATGGAGCGGCAGCTAGGGTTGCTGCGCAGCATAGCCAGAACTATGCTGCGACCTATGCACATGTTCCTGGTCTTAAAGTGGTAGCTCCTTATAGCGCAGAAGACAGCAAAGGATTATTAAAAAGTGCAATTAGAGACGATAATCCAGTTATCTTTTTAGAAAATGAAATAATGTACGGGCAAGCTTTTGAAGTACCTGATAATGTTCAGCCAATTGAAATTGGTAAAGCTAAAGTTTTAAGAGAAGGTGAAGATGTAACGATCCTTGCTTTTTCACTGCAAGTGGGTATGGCGCTTCAAGCGGCTGACATATTAGCTGATGCTGGAATTAGTGCTGAGGTTATTGATCTTAGGACTATAAAACCTCTTGATGGAGAAGCGATAATTGAATCGGTAATGAAAACAAATAGATTGGTTACCGTTGAAGAGGGGTTCTTTTTTGCAGGTGTTGGAGCGACAATAGCTGCAATCGTGATGAAGAATGCTTTTGATTATTTAGATGCTCCAGTTGAGATTATTTCGGGTAAAGACGTGCCGCTGCCTTATGCAGAAAATTTAGAAAAAATGTCGCTGCCAACTGTCCAAGAGATAGTTGAAGCTGCAAAGCGTGCTTGTTACCATTTTTCAGATTAAATAGTACAAGGAGCGAGAAGCAACGTAGTAATATTAATCCTGAGAAATGGTATTATAAAGAAGATAATTTATAAAAGGTAAATAAATGCCAGTAAAAATTTTAATGCCAGCTTTGTCCCCAACTATGGAACATGGTAATCTTGCGAAATGGCTTAAGAAAGAAGGGGAAACGGTTGCTGCTGGCGAAGTTATTGCAGAGATCGAAACGGATAAGGCCACAATGGAAGTTGAAGCTGTGGATGAAGGTATACTTGGTAAAATCATAGTACAAGAAGGATCTCAAGAGGTTGCTGTTAATTCACTAATTGCTGTTTTATTAGAGGACGGAGAAGACGCTTCTGCTATAGATGATTTTATAACAAAAGTAAGTGGTGCTCCTGCTCCAACTACAAAGACAGAAGCAAAAAATAAGGCAATTCCTGCTACAGAGCCTGTTCTTTCTGAACCTGTAGCCACATCAGAACAAAAAATAGTAAAACCAGGGGAAACCGGCAGAATCTTTGCATCTCCCCTTGCCAGGAGGATTGCAAGTAACGAAGGGATTAATCTATCTTCAATCATTGGCACTGGTCCCCGTGGTAGGATAGTCAAAGCTGACGTGCTTGCTGGTGGAAATGCGAAAGGAAGAATAAGAAGACATTTACAAGAGTATACTTTAGTGCCAAATAATAATATGCGCAGAGTGATTGCAAAACGTTTGGTAGAATCAAAACAAACAGTTCCCCATTTTTATCTGTCAATTGAGTGTGCTATGGACTCTGTCCTAGAAGCGCGCGCTCAAGTTAATGCAAGTTTTGGTGATGATAAGTCAAAAAAATTATCAGTAAATGATTTTGTGATTTTAGCGACAGCAAAAGCACTGAAGAATGTTCCAGAGGCGAATGCTAGCTGGAGCGATGAGGCTATAATGATGTATAATAATATTGATATATCAGTAGCCGTTGCCATTGATGGTGGATTGATTACGCCGGTTATAAGAAATGCTGACCAAAAAGAGATTACAAAAATTTCATCTGAAATGAAAGATTTGGCAAAAAGAGCAAGGGAAAATAGCTTAAAGCCGGAAGAATTTCAAGGTGGCGGATTTAGTATTTCTAACTTAGGAATGTATGGGATTAAAAACTTTAATGCAATTGTAAATCCTCCGCAAGGTTGTATTTTGGCAGTAGGTGCAAGTGCTAAGAGAGCAGTAATAGCTGATGATAAGATTGTAGTGCGAACAATGATGGATGTAAGCCTTTCTTGCGACCATAGGGTTGTCGACGGCGCGGTTGGCGCATTATTTTTGAATGCATTTAAGAAATATATTGAATCACCTGTGTTAATGTTTATTTAAGAGCGATTTATGGAAAATTTTGATGTAGTTGTTATAGGTGGTGGTCCTGGCGGTTATGTGGCGGCTATCCGCGCTGCTCAACTAAGGAAGAAAACCGCGGTAATTGAAAGAGAGCATTTAGGCGGCATATGTTTAAACTGGGGGTGCATTCCTACAAAAGCGTTGCTCAAATCTGCTGAATTATATCAAAAAATGCTCAATGGCCAGGAATATGGTATAACAGCACAAAATGTTGAATTTGATATTGAAAAAATTGTTAAAAGGTCAAGGAGCGTATCTTCTAAGTTAGTTGGTGGTATTGGCGGCCTTTTAAAGAAAAATAAAGTCACTGTTATCGAAGGCGAGGCTAAGTTTGAAAACTCTAAACAGCTAATTATTAATGCTAAAACACAAATTAAAGCAAATAATATTATTATTGCAACTGGAGCAAGAGCTAGAGTCTTGGAAGGGTTTGAGCCGAATGGAAAAAATATTTGGACTTATAAAGAAGCATTAGTTCCTAAATCTACTCCAAAATCAATGGTAATCGTTGGTTCTGGAGCCATAGGAATTGAGTTTGCTTCTTTTTACAACGCGCTTGGTGTTGATGTTACTGTGCTAGAGGCGGCTGATAGAATCCTTCCAGTTGAAGATGAAGAAATATCAAAAATGGCTAGAAAGTCTTTTGAGTCTAAAGGTATTAAGTTTAAAGTTGGTGCTAAGTTAGTATCTCAGAAAGCTACTAACTCTGGCGTTACTATTGAATTTGAACATTCTGGTAATAAGGAAAAAATTGATTCTGAAATATTGCTAATGGCTGTCGGCATTGTTGGAAATACAGAAGACATTGGTCTTGATAAAACTAAAGTGAAAGTTGATCGTGGACATATTATTACAAATAATTTGATGCAAACGTCAGATAATGGGGTTTACGCGATTGGCGATGTGGCCGGTGCGCCCTGGCTAGCTCATAAAGCTAGTCATGAAGGGGTTATAGCTGCTGAAGCAATTGCTGGTAAGAAACCGCATAAAATATCTAAAACAAATATACCAGGATGCACTTATTCTAGCCCTCAAATTGCAAGCGTCGGCTTAACAGAGAAAGCAGCGATTGACTCTGGCTACGTTATTAAGGTAGGGAGGTTCCCATTTTATGCAAATGCAAAAGCACTTATCCTTGGCGATGGAGAAGGTCTAGTTAAGACTATTTTTGATGCAAAAACTGGCGAAATGCTTGGCGCGCATATGATTGGTTCTGACGTAACAGAGCTCATTCAAGGTTATGTAGTTGCCAAAGAAATGGAAGGAACGGAAATAGATTTAATGAATACTATTTTCCCTCATCCAACATTATCTGAAATGATGCACGAATCGGTCTTACAGGCTTTTGATAAGCCTATACATATTTAATTTACGAGGAATCAATGTCTAAGATTATAGAATTATTACAGGCTTTAAATGCTAAATTATGTCATGATCTAGCTGGGTCTATAGGTACTGTTGATAATTGTTTGAACTTGATAGATAATGACAATAAAGCAATTGGCAAGCAGGCAAAGGAACTTGCTATAATTGAATCAGCGAATTTAGTCAAAAGAATTAAATTTTTTAGAACAGTATACGGCCTTTCAGAAGGAGAAGATAAACTCAGTTTAGTAACGCTTTCTAAGTTATTACAAGATTTTTTTGCAGATACTAAAGTTAAATTTTCAATAAAACATGATCCAGGCGTAATATACATGAATTTTATGATAGCTAAAGCGGTCATCTGTTTGGCAGTCATAGCTGGTAGTTCAGCTATTTCTGGAGGTGAAGTGGCAGTTTTTATTCCAGAAGGAGATAAAACTCCGATTACAATTAAAGCTACTGGAAAAAATATTGTAGTTAAAGAAGATAGTCTAAATATTTTAAAAGGAGAGCCTGGAATTCCTATATCAGTAAGTAACTGCCGTGAACATTATGTGAATTCTATATGCTCTAATGGGAATTATAATATAAAAGTTACAACAGCTAAAGGGTCACTGGAATTTAGTATGAATAAAAAATAACGAGGCTACCATGAGTGAATATAGGATAGAAACAGATTCAATTGGCGAAATTAAAGTTGAGGATAAGAATTATTGGGGGGCTCAGACCCAGCGATCAATTAATAATTTTAAAATAGCCGGACAAAAAATGCCTATAGAAATGATTAGAGCTCTGGCTATTTTAAAAAGGTCAGCAGCTAAAGTTCATTCAAATATCGGTGTTTTGGATAAAGATATTGCAAATACTATAATTAATTCTGCTGATAGAGTGTTGAGCGGAGAGTTTGACGATAATTTTCCATTAGTAGTTTGGCAGACAGGTTCGGGCACTCAATCAAATATGAATATGAATGAGGTGCTTGCTAGTATTTCAAATGAAAAACTAACTGGTAAAAAAGGCGGAAAATCACCTATACATCCTAACGATCACGTTAATATGGGGCAATCTTCGAACGATGTTTTTCCAACAGCGATGCATATTGCAACTATCATTAGCGCTAACGAAAAACTCATCCCTGCATTGCAGAAGATTCATAAGAGTTTGGCTAAAAAAGCTAAAGAATGGAAATCGATCGTAAAAATTGGCCGTACCCATTTACAAGATGCAACACCACTCACGTTAGGACAAGAGTTTTCAGGCTATGCAAAACAAATAGAATTTAATATAGACCGTATCAAAAAGTCGTTAGAAAATGTGCATTTACTAGCACAAGGCGGGACCGCTGTTGGTACAGGAATAAACTGCACACCAGGTTTTGCTGAAAAGTTTGCCCAAGAAGTATCAAATTTTACTGGTTATAATTTTAAAACTGCTCCAAATAAGTTTGAGGCTCTTGCATGTAATGATGCACTTGTAGAGTTCTCAGGAACATTAAATACTATTGCAGTTAGCATGATGAAGATTGCCAATGACATAAGGTTGTTAGGGTCAGGTCCACGCTGCGGCATTGGAGAGCTAAGTTTGCCTGCTAACGAGCCTGGTTCTTCAATTATGCCAGGAAAGGTCAACCCTACTCAATGCGAGTCAATGACAATGGTTTGTGCTCAAGTAATGGGGAATCATGTAGCTGTTACTGTGGGCGGATCAAATGGGCATTTTGAATTAAATGTTTTTAAGCCTCTAATTATCCAGAACGTAATACATTCAATTAATCTTCTTAGCGATGCTATGGTAAGCTTAGTTGATCATTGTATAGATGGTATTCAGCCTAATATTAATAGGATAAGTTCATTAAGGGACGAATCTCTTATGTTAGTTACTGCCCTTAACCCACATATCGGCTATGATAATGCTGCAAAAATTGCAAAACAAGCCTTTGTCGATGGCACATCATTAAAAGAAGCTGCACTAAAATTGGGCATTATATCTGCTTCAGACTTCGATAAATTCGTGATTCCGGAGAATATGGTTGGCGAGCTTTAGGTGCTGTCAGTAAAGGTAGAAAATCGAGCACTGGCAAAAATCGGTAAAATACTGAAACATTTTTTATGATTCCTTACGTTGACAGGGTACATGCATTGGATTAGTTTATATCAATTCTTAACTTAAATATTATTCTGTGGCGCGTGCTTACCTATTATATAGGCTTTGCCCCTTGTGCTTTGTTCTATTTAAGTTGAAGGACTGATATTACACATAAAATTATTTTAATGAGGAGTCTGGGTAGGTGAACGAAATTTCAAAATCTATTAGTTGGTTTGCAAGGTTACGTCATAGTAGATTGAGGTTTGCATTTTGGCCAGTACGATCATATGAATTAACAAAATTCTTACCAATGGCATTTTTAATGCTATTTATCTTATTAAATCAGAATCTTGTTAGGAGCCTCAAAGATGGCTTTGTTGTAACTATGATAGGGACTGAAGTTCTTAGTTTTATCAAGCTTTGGGGGGAGATGCCTATGGGTATACTCTTTGTAATCTTATACACAAAGCTTTGTAATATTATGACAACCGAGCAAGTATTTCGAATTATTGTTTGTACTTTTTTGGGATTTTTTGCATTTTTTGCTTTTGTTGTTTTTCCTAACCAAGAAATTTTTCATCCTTCTCCTGAAATTGTTGAACACTATATACAATTACTACCGCATTTGAAATGGTTTATAGTCATGTGGGGCAAGTGGAGTTTTATATTATTTTATATAATGGCTGAGCTTTGGCCGGTAATAATTTTCTTTTTGTTCTTTTGGCAGCTTGCTAATAAGATTACTAAGACAGAAGAAGCTAAGAGATTTTATGTATTCTTTGGCGTATTTGGTCAGATGAATTTGCTTATATCAGGAAAACTTATAGTATATTTTACTAAATGCGACCATGTATTATTGCCATTATTTTCAGGCATTACTGATAAATCGGAAATCGTTTTGAAATCAATGACTCTGTTAATGTTATTTTCCGGAGTCATTTGTCTTGCTCTGCACCGGTTTGTTGAAGTCAGAAACATTGAAACATTAAAAGGCATAAAGTTTAAGAATAAGCGAACAGATATACTGAAATTAAGCCTTAGAGATAGTGCTAAAATGGTATTTACATCAAAATATCTAGCTGTGATCTGTATTCTGATGGTTTCGTATAGCACGTCTGTAAATTTAATTGAAGGATTATGGATGTCTCGAGCTAAGGCGATGTATCCTGAAACTGCAGATTTTATGGCTTATATGGGAGACGTATTGTTTTGGACTGGCGTTTCTACTCTAATATTCATCATAATAGGTAGCACAGTAATTCGAAAATTCGGTTGGTTCTGGGGAGCTGTTCTTCCTCCTGCTATGATCTTTTTAGTAGGAACTACGTTCTTTTCATTCGTATTGATTGAAGAATATTTAGATGTAATATTAAGTGGTATTGTAGTAATTTCTCCTTTAGCAGTAGTGGTGTTGGTTGGAGCTATGCAAAATATACTCGGTAAGGGTGTAAAATACTCATTATTTGATGCTACAAAAGAAATGGTATACATACCCCTTGATAAGGAAATGAAAGCTAAGGGTAAAGCTGCAGTTGATGTACTTGGAGCAAAATTAGGTAAATCAATTGGAGCATCCGTGCAGATGATTACGTTTACAATTTTTCCAGCTGCGCATCACGAAGATATAGCCGGGTTTTTGATGGCAGTATTTATTGTTGTTTGCTTGGTATGGATTTATGGGGTAAAGCTATTAAATGCTGATTACAAAAAAGTCCTGAGCACAGCCTCAGAATAAAAATGATATGCATTATGAAATAACTGCGCCATCAGTGCAAAGCGTGCTATAGTAACGCAAGCATGGATAAGGAAATTTGTATATTTTTATATCCATAATTCGCGTTATATTAAGCTTAAAAAATAATGAGGAATTTTATGTCTGAGATAGTTCCAATCACTGTAGCAAATGGCGATGGTATAGGTCCCGAAATAATGGATGCTGTAATGTATATATTACGCAAAGCAGAAGCAAGGATCAGGGTCGAAATGATTGAGATCGGTGAGAAACTTTACAAAAAAAATTATACCTCTGGCATAGCAAGTGACACATGGGAATCTATAGAGCGTACAAAAGTATTGCTGAAAGCTCCAATTACAACTCCACAAGGCGGCGGATATAAAAGTTTAAATGTTACTCTCCGTAAGGCTTTGGGGCTCTATGCAAATGTACGTCCTGCAATTTCATACTCCCCTTTTGTAGAAACGAAGCATCCAGAACTTGATGTAGTGATCATTAGAGAAAATGAAGAAGACCTGTACGCAGGAATTGAGTACAGACATACAAGAAACATGCGTGAATCAATGAAATTGATTAGCCGCACAGGTTGTGAAAAAATCGTTAGATATGCCTTTGAGTACGCTATCGCAAACGGCCGTAAGAAAGTCACTTGTTTTAGTAAAGATAATATCATGAAATTTTCTGATGGTATTTTTCATCAAGTGTTCGATGAAATAGCCAAAGAATATCCGCAAATTAAAAATGAACATTATATAGTTGATATAGGGGCAGCTCGCATAGCAACTCAGCCACAAGCTTTTGATGTTATAGTAACGTCAAACTTATTTGGAGATATTATTTCAGATATTACTGCAGAAATTTCTGGTTCTGTTGGGCTTGCGGGTTCTGCAAATATTGGCAAGGATTATGCAATGTTTGAAGCAATACATGGTTCTGCCCCAGATATTGCCGGGCAGAATATTGCGAATCCATCCGGTTTACTCAATGGTGCGATAATGATGCTTGTGCATATTGGCCAAGGGGATATTGCGGCGACTATAGAAAATGCCTGGAAAAAAACGATTGAAGATGGCGTGCATACTGTTGATATTTACAATGAGGGTGCTTCAACAAAAAAAGTCGGTACAAAGGAATTTGCCCAAGAAGTTGTTTTGCGGTTAGGTAAAAAACCAAGTAAACTAAAAGTCGCTAGTTATAGCACTTCTGCTCCTAGAACTAAGGATTTTAGTTATACAATTGATAACTCAGAAGAAAAAACCTTGGTAGGTGTTGATATTTTTGTTGATATTTATGCAAAATCTGCAGAAGATGTCGCTAGAAAAGTAAATGTTCTAGACGCTGGAAAAATGGTGATGAAAACTATATCAAGCAAAGGCTTAAAAGTTTGGCCGCGCGATGATGAGTATCTACTTGAATCTGACCATTGGTGTTGCAGGTTTATGCCAGACTCAGGAACTATCGCTCATGCTGATATAGCAAGCCTACTTGAAAAATTTGTCGAAGCTGAAATTGATTTCGTAAAAGTTGAAAACTTATACGAATTCAATGGCAAAAGAGGTTACTCTCTAGCCCAAGGGGAGTGATGAATTATGGGTATTTTATATAAATTCTTACAGAATTTATCATCAGTAACTGGTTTAATGTACACAGATCCTAAAACAGTATCTAGAACCAACAGTAATATTAATAAAACTAGCTTAAAAGATTTTATAGATTTGCCAATATTTCACGAGTTAGAAGAAGCTCAAAATAAATCTCCGGAGCAGTGTTCTAAATGTTGTTGGGAAAAGATTTGTGGAGGAGGGCATATAATTGACAGATTTAGTACTGATAAGCGTTTTGATAATCCTTCAACATACTGCAGTGTCATGAAAAATATGTATTCTCATATGACTAAATATCTATTAGACTCTGGCATACAAGAATCAACTATAAAAAAATCTTTGGGTCTATAACATGAGGCATGTTACAAATCTTATGTTTGCTGCCTTTATTATTTTTTATTACTCTCGTGCAATTTGTGCTTCTGAAATAAGATATGACATATACCATTACCCAGAAAAACTAAATATCAGACTACAATTTATAGGAGAAGATAACGGGGTAACAAAACTTAATATACCAGATAAAATATGGGGACATGACGTTTCTAAGCAGATTGGTAATATAAGAATTTTAGATAATAATGCCGAGCTAAAGGATTCTGATACTCTACATTATAAAAAAAATTCTCGTATAAATATTTCATATGATGTTGTCAATATTAACGTTGTTAATTCAAATAAATATTTCTACACTAAATCATACGAAGAAGGGTTCTTTTTTCTGCATGATTTAGCATTAATATACCCTCAACATCCTGACCATACAAATGTAATAATTAATTATCACTCAAGTAAAAATTTCAAGTACTTTTATATTTCAGATGCAATAAAAACTGGTAAAAAAATTTCTACAACTCTTGAAGAATTAAAAGGCGGAATATCAGTATCTGGTTCTAATAAAATTTTGCAAATAGCAAAGTCAGCTAATAGTACTATGCTGGGATTTAATGTAACGCAAGGAAATTTTACAAAATTGCAATATCTTACAAATCAGGTGTTAAATTCGCAGAAAGATATTTGTAATATTAATTTTGGAGTTAATAATTTTGTATTTATAGGTAATAAGTCTGAATATCAAAGTTACAGAGGTTCAGTTTTTAAAAATAATTTAATACTATTTTTTGTGCCAAATATGATTGACGAATTAACATTTAAAAAATTGGCGTCTCATGAAAATTTCCACAAACTAATTGGCAGCAAGAGCTTTATTGTCATTGGCCAGGAATACTGGCCCAAAAAAATAGAATCTGGCCAGTTATTCT
>JANQTT010000085.1:0-30717 GCA_030731565.1 Rickettsiaceae bacterium
GTACTACATAGCATGATAAATTTCAGGATTATCTTCCCAATTTTTGCGGACCTTCACAAAAAGGAAAAGGTGGACCTTTTGGCCTAGTAATTTTTCAATATTAATTCTTGCCTGTGTTCCTATTTCTTTTATTTTACTTCCCTTTTTTCCAATTATCATATTTTTATAATTTTCCCGGGAAACTATAATAGCCTGATTAACTTTAACAGAACCGCCTTCTTGTTCTTCCCAACTTTCGCTTTCAACTGTTAAATTATAAGGAAGTTCTTGTTCAAGCTGAAGGAAAAGTTGCTCCCTAGTTATTTCCGTAGCTAAAAAACGCGAAGGTAAATTTGTAATATCATCTGCATCATAACCCCATCCAGAACTATGAGCACTTTGCTTTAAATATTCAAGAAAATCATTAACATTCTTCCCTTTTAGTGCCGATACATTAAAAATTCTGGCTTTTGGAGCTATTTTTTGCAGGAAACTAATATTTTCCACCGCATATTTGGTTTTTATATCTATTTTATTCAACAAAAATGTAATAGGCTTCCCTGATTCGGAAATTCTATAAATAATATCTTTTATTCCGTCATCTATTTTCATTGAGCCATCAATTATTAAGACTATCATATCTGCGCTTCCAAGGCTTGACCATGCACAACGAACCATAGCTTTTTCAAGCTTCTTTTTAGGTTCAAAAATCCCCGGAGTATCAAATAATACTAGCTGTATATCTTCAAATGTGACAATTCCTGTTATAATAGATCTGGTCGTCTGAACTTTTGGAGTAACAATTGATATTTTCTCACCGATAATATGGTTCAAAAGAGTAGATTTACCAGCGTTTGGCTTGCCTATTATACATACCGACAAAGTTTTTTTGATATTTTCAGGCACTATCTTTATCCTCAGATTCTAAGAGTTTTAATAATTTTTTTGCAGCATCCTTCTCTGCATCTTTTATAGATTTTCCTTTACCAAATATAGAAGTGTTGCCTGATAGTACTTTAACAGTAAACAATGGAGCATGTACTGGCCCTTCTTGGTTTATCAGCTCATATTTTGGAATATTGAGTTTTTTCTTCTGCAGAAATTCTTGTAGATAAGTTTTAGGATCAGCAGCACTAAAGTCAACTTTATCTATGGATTTTTTCCAGAGCCTCCTTACAATTTTCCGAACATTTTCTATATTGCTATCAAGGAAAACTGCTGCAAGCAAAGCCTCCATAGCGTTTTCTATATTATTAGGGTTACTACGCCCACCAGAAGTTTCTTCTCCTGAAGTCATTATTAAATAATCAGCTAAATTTATAGCACTCGCAATCTTTACTAATGTAGCGCTTGAAACCACATGGGCTTTTACTTTAGCCAAATTGCCTTCTTCATACTTTGTGTATTTATTAAAAACCATCTCTGTTACTAAAAATCCTAGAATTGCATCACCTAGCAACTCTAGTCTTTCATAGTCTCTTATCGAAACATCTATTTGCTTCATAGAAGGATGTGTTACAGCTTCTATTAAAAAATCAATATTATTAAATTTATAGTCTAATGTTTTCTCTAGTAAATTTAATTTTTCTATAGAAGTTTTACTTATCATGATCACTTTTTGAAGTATATAAACTACTAGCTATCCTATTAAATCTTATTGATGAAATCCAATCGCCTATTCTGGCAATTTGTCCAAAAAAGCTAGAAGACGAATCCCAGAAAGATATTTTTGTTGAGAAAAGGATAAACCTTCCTTTAGCTATAAAATTTCTTGAATCGACTGTTTGAAGCTGATATCTGCTATCTCCAGAATTATCTCTATTATCCCCCAGGAAAAAATATTTTCCGCTTTCAATAATTTTCGGCCCATAATTGCTGACATCAATATCAAAATGCATTGGTGCATTTTTCATTTTATAAGAAAAATAACTTACATTATTGGGTAATGTCTCACGAAATTTTATGTACTCTATGTTATCTTCACTAATATATGTTCCGACCTCTATCCTTTCTATCGGAACGTCATTTATATAGATTAGATCATTCTTTATTTCAATTTTATCACCTGGAAGCCCTATAAGTCTTTTTATATATCTCTCTTCCATATTATGAGGAGGGCGCATAATGATTACATCTCCTCTTTCTGGCTGAGAATCAAAAATTCTCCCTTCAAAAATATTTGGGCTAAATGGTATAGAATATATACTATACCCATAATCATATTTTGTAGAGAATATATAGTCTCCTTCCAATATTGTTGCTCTCATAGAACCAGTTGGGACATAAAATAATTCAAGAAAAAATGTCCTAATAGCTAAAGCTAGCAATATTACTAAGATTAGCGATTTTATTTCTGATTTTGTAGAATTTTTTGTATTTGGGCCGGCAGGATTAATTTCGTTCACTTTTTATCGTTCTCTGTATAGTATTAAAATTGTATTATAGTTATTCAATTTGTATTTGGGCTTTAACGCGAGGAGCGAAGCTAATATCTAATAAGTGAGCAACGAACAATAACGCGCCTTGAATTCAAAGTGGATAACTATATTTTGGCTATAATATAACTTTTAATGGATATTAAATCTATATAATTATGCTCGTAAATACTAATTTCTCTTCTCCTAATTTTTCAGAAAGAACTGCTCCAATTGAATATGTAATCCTACATTTTACAGAAATGCTGTTTGAAGATGCCTTAACGCGGCTGTGCGCTAAAGAACATGAAGTTAGTGCTCATTATATAATAAAAGAAGATGGAGAAATATTTCAATTGGTAGACGATAAAAACCTTGCTTGGCACGCTGGAGAAAGTTCATGGCATGGAAAAGGTAAACTAAACCAAAATTCTATTGGTATTGAACTCGATAATCTGGGAAATAAAACTTTTAGCAAAGCCCAGATGAATTCATGTATTGAATTATGCAAAACTTTATCTATAAGATACAATATTCCAAAAGAAAATTTTATTGGACATTCTGATATAGCTCCGGATAGAAAAATAGATCCAGGAATATTCTTTGATTGGGAACTACTTTATAAATATGGTCTTGGCGTTTGGCACAAAGTTGAACCACCCTCTAT
Source organism: Rickettsiaceae bacterium (assembly GCA_030731565.1). Taxonomy (GTDB): domain Bacteria; phylum Pseudomonadota; class Alphaproteobacteria; order Rickettsiales; family Rickettsiaceae; genus Megaera_A. Next base: position 3,061 of record JANQTT010000085.1, read on the forward strand.
AGATACCATACTATATGAATTTGGCGTTGTTGGAAAAAATATTGGCAAAATTCAAAGTAAGTTAAAAAAACTGGGCTACAAAATTGCAATAACCGAAAACTTTGACCAACAAACAAATTATATTATTAGAGCCTTTCAGTCTAAATTTTGCCCTCATATTATAGAAAAATTAGGGATAGAATATTATAACGATCCTAATTCTAAATATAGTTGGAACTCATACTCGGATAATGTATTAAATGACTTAATAGGCACTGCTAGGCAGCGCCTAAGTAGAGAAATAATTTAGAATTTAAACCCAAATCCAGCAGAAATTACTAAAGGGTTCCAAACTACGGTAGAACCAACATCTGATGCGCTATTAAGGAAGCCTTTCTTAAAAGTTACCTTTGATTTTAGGAAATATTGCCTTACATCAAAAGTAAATATTGTGTCGTCTTTAGATACAAAATCTATACCAACTTGCACCACTGGGCCATGTCCATTTGCTGTTTTGATTGCTTTAGAACGTGTATGCATAAATGTGCCATTATAACCACCACCAATATACGGTCTAAGAGCACCAAAAGGAGCTAGGTGGTATTGAGCTGTCGCGGTAGCTGGAATATAATATATTTCATTTCTTTTACCAGAGCTCCCGCCCCCGTTACCAAATGCATTTGACGCACTAGCTAAAGCGGCACTTTTGACTTTTATTATTCCAAAACCAAGAGATAACTCAGCAGCAATATTATCAGTGAAAAAATAAGTTGTGGCTGTATCAAAACCATAACCATTTTGCGCAAACGATTTTGGCTTTTCTTTATTTGCTAATGAAGCTGGCAGCTTTGTAAGCTTTGCATTTGTATTCAAATAAAAACCTCGAATTTTAAATAACAAATCACCTTCATCTTCATAATAGCTGTTTTTATACTCGTTAGCAGTTGTATTAAGTGCAAATAAGGCTACAAATAAGACCATAATGTTTCTTGTAAAATTCATATTGAGATCCTCTAAAATAATTTATAAGTTAAGTTTTTTGATATTTATTTGCTATATTCTAATTCAAAATATTGAAAATTACTCTTTTAGATTTTCTGTATAACGGGTTTGAGGATTTTGTGATAATAATTAGTGGGAATAATACAACATTAGACGTTCCCCCTATAGTCATTCTGAACTTGTTTCAGAATCTCAGAAGAGAGAACGCGCTATATTGCGATTAAAAAAGATCCCAAAATAAATTCGGGATGACCGGCGGGCGGCTTAGGACAAACAGCGAAAGAAATTAGTTATGTTGTCTATCTATAATGGACATTCCTTAGTATGTTTCTAAAAATTTCCTTCACTAATTCGAAAAAACATTATATCCTTTGCGTAATTTTTTATTAACTAGCACAAGAGGGCTTAAAGTGGATTCTAAACTTCGTATGTATTTTATTGGCGTTTCCTGGTTTATATTAAGCCTAATCAGCAGTTCAGTTAACGATGTTATATCAAAATATGCTGGTATGCGCTTGCATAGTTATGAAATTACGTTTTTTAGATTTATGTTTGGTACAATCACATTGCTTCCTTTTGTATTTTATTATGGGGTTTCAACGCTTAAGACCAGCAGACCTACAGTACATTTTATGCGTGGTCTATTATTATTCCTAGGTATTGCAGCTTGGACTTATGGTCTGACTATTGCCCCGGTTACTACCGCAACTGTCGTCAGTTTTACTATACCTATTTTTGTTTTAGTTCTGGGCGTCTTTTTCTTAAGTGAATATATCATCTGGCAAAGATGGTTAGTGACAATAATGGCTTTTGTTGGATTAGTTATTACATTAAACCCAAATGCTGAAGATTTTAATCCTGAGGTCTTGATTTTTGTAGCAGCTGCTGTTTGTTTTGCCATCCTGGACATTATTAATAAAAAGTTCGTTATTAAGGAAACAATGATCAGTATGTTGTTTTATTCAGCTATTGTAACAGCGCTACTTGCATTGCCTTTTGCCACGCAACACTGGATCGCGCCTACTGCGCATGAGCTGCTTCTGCTGTTTATCCTTGGAGCAAGTGCAAATTTAATATTATTTTTCTTACTTAAAGCATTTGCGGTAGCAGACGCCACAGCACTTGCACCGTATAGATATTTTGAGCTAGTTGTCTCGGCATTAATTGCCTATCTTGTATTTCGGGAAATTCCGACAGAGGCAACAATTTTAGGCTCAATTGTCGTTATACCATCTACTTTATTTATTATTTATTCAGAAAAAAAGCAGATGAATAAAGGGAAATAAATGCAACAATATTCTGTAGAATACATTCAATAGTATAGAATTTTAGCGACTTAATGTGCTAAACCTATTATTTTTCTACTAAATTAGGGGATTGGAATGAACAAACGCAAACTGGTTTTAACAAGTGGTGTAGCAAATACATTTGAATGGTACGATTACGCTTTATTTGGCCATTTTGTACCTATCATTGGTCAGAAATTTTTCCCAGAAAATGATCCGAGCGCTGCTTTATTACAAGTATTTTTAGTATTTGCTGTTGGTTATTTAATGAGACCAATTGGCGGTATATTTTTTGGTATAATAGGAGATAAATTGGGAAGAAAAACATCCCTTAGCCTTGCTATTATGTGTATGGCAGTTCCAACGGCAGCAATAGGTCTCCTTCCAACATATGAAACACTCGGGATAACGTCTACTGTTGCAATGATAGTATTCCGCATGCTTCAAGGTCTTTCAATGGGAGGGGCGCTTACCGGATCTATTTCATATATTATCGAACATACAGAAAAAAATAAAAGGGGGCTTTATGGAAGCATTCCAATGCTCAGTATTTGTTTGGGTATACTATTTGGTTCTTTAGTATCTTTCTGCGTTAAGAATATTTTTTCTGCTGAGCAGTTTAATTTATGGGCTTGGAGACTTCCTTTTATTATTGGTATCCTCGTATTTTTTGTTGGAATTTATATCAAAAATAACACTAAAGAGACGCCTCTCTTTGAAGAGACAAAATATCGTGGTGAGGTAGTCAAATCACCGCTTAGCACATTGGTAAGGAAACATTGGCGTGATATACTTATATCAATTCTAATTAATGCGGCTGGATCAATTATTTTTTATATTGAAGCTATATATCTAGTTTCTTATTTGAAAATTAGCCGTAATTTTCCGGAAAGTAACGTAGAAATTTTAGTGAATTTTTGTTACGTAATAATGATTTTTGTTACTTTATTTGCTGGCTGGTTATCAGATAAAATTGGCAGAAGAAAAATCTTTTTACTTAATTTAGTTTTTATAATAGTTGCCACCCCATTTATTTTCAGGATTTTTGAATCAGCAAGTTTTGGTTACGTTATAATTGCACAAATTGTTATTGCTATCATGGCAGCTTTGTATATTGGGCCAGAACCAGCCTTGCAAGCTGAGTTTTATCCAACAGAAATCAGAAATACCGCCCTTTCAGTGTCTTATAATATAGCAACAAGTGTTTTTGGTGGTACAGCTCCATATATAATCGAGTCGCTAGTTCAAAATACTGGAGGAATAACAGCAAGTGTGTACTATATTATAGCTGCTGCATTTGGTAGTTTATTTGCATTGTATTTTTATAAAGATAGATCCTTAGATGATCACAAAGTCCATATAGATCCAGAAAATTAATTAGCACAAGGAAAGGTTAATTATTCACTTTAAACTCATGTAATGTTGTTACTCATTGCTTACCTATTATATATAGAATAGAACACAAAAATGAAAGATAGATTTTTTACGCTTGCTTTTGAAGATGAAAAAAATGTAATAAAAAAAGTTCTGCCCAAAATGAAATTTAGGCCGGCAGAACAACAAACAATTATTGCAAATAGTAAAAAATTTATCGATATAATAAGGCAAGATAATAGCTTTTCAGTAGAAGGATTTCTAAATAGGTACAGCCTTTCTGAAGATGAAGGAGTAGCAATTTTAGGATTAGCTGAAGGGTTACTTAGAATTCCGGATTTTTTTGTAGGGTTAGAACTCGCGAATGATAAATTATCTGATAAAAATTGGGAAAGTTTTCTTTTTAAACGCACCAAGTCATTTAAAACATTTTTTGCATCATTTGGGCTGTATTTTTCTGGCAAATATTCAGACATAACACGTTCTGAGAATATCGTATCTAAAACATTTGCTAAATTTGGCCAGAGAACCTTTATCTCAATTCTAAAATATACAATATTATACTTAAGTAAAGAATTTGTTTTTTCAGATGAAATGCATTCTGCTATAAACAAATGCACAGCTTATCCAAACTACAAGTTTGCCTTCGATTTGCTGGGCGAATCTTCAAGAACTATTGAACAATCAGAGGTTTATTATAAACAATATCAGGACGCAATAAACATCATTTCTGAGGCTTTTCCGTATAATGGTGAAGCATTACCTGATAGGCCTAATTTATCAGTTAAATTAACCGCATTATATCCTCGATTCGAACTGGCTAAAATTAATGAGATTGAAGAATACTTATTTCCAAAAGTTGTTAGTTTAGTAGAAAAGATTAAAGACAAGAATTTAACTATTACATTTGATGCTGAAGAGTCATATAGGCTAGATGCATATTTATTATTTGTTGAAAAACTTTTAAGACATAAATCCTTTCAAGGTTACGAAGGAATCGGAGTTGTCATACAGGCATATAATACAAAAAGCTATGAATATATAGACCACATAATTTCTCTTGCTAAAGAACTGAAAAAAAAGGTATTAATCAGGCTGGTAAAAGGCGCTTATTGGGATTCAGAAATTAAACGTGCTCAGTTGCAGGGGCTAAAATATTATCCAGTATTTACAAGAAAAGATTATACGGATCTAAATTACAATGCGTGCGCAAAAAAAATGCTGGAAAATGATGCGCATATATATTCACAATTTGCAACGCATAACGCAGTTACTGCTGCTACAATAATGGAGCTTGCGGGCGATAAAACTTTCGAGTTCCAGAAACTGCATGGTATGGGAAATGCTTTGCATAAAACATTAATAGAATATAAAAATGTAAGGATTTATGCGCCTGTTGGCAGTACAAAAGATTTACTTGCTTATTTAATGCGTAGGATGCTTGAAAACGGAGCTTCTGCTAATTTCGTAAGCAAAGTGAATTCACGTAATATTCCTCTAAAGGAAATAGCTTATGATGTTAATGATAGGGTGCTTAATTTATTAGATAATGATAATAAAATTGCACTTCCGGAAAATATATATCCAAATAGGAAAAATGGTATGGGATACGAGCTCGGTTATAAGGTCAATTATGATTATATTCAAGAAAAGATAGCAAGCTATTTTGATAAGGTCCATCAAGTCGGATCAATTATTGATGGCAAAGAAGGTGCAATAGCAAAAAATGCAAAAGAAGGATTTTGCCCTGCAAAAAATGCTGAAAAATTCTCAACTATTACAGATTGTTTTGAAGCGGAAATCAAAGAAGCAATTAATTATGCTCAAAATGGTTTTAGAAAATGGAGCGAAATCAGCGTAGAAAAACGCGCTGTTATATTGGAAAAAATTGCAAAGGCTTTTGAAGATAATAAATTTGAGTTATATGCATTGCTGATTAAAGAAGCCGGCAAATCAATTCATGATGCTATTAATGAAGTAATTGAAGCAATTGACTTTTGTAGATACTATGCGAGCCAAGCAAAGCTAATAATGGTTGATCGTTATTTGCCTGGGCCAACAGGGGAGAAAAATACCCTATCTATGCATCCTCGAGGTGTATTTTTGTGTATTAGCCCATGGAATTTTCCTTTTGCAATATTCGTTGGGCAGGTCGTTGCAGCACTCGTTGCTGGCAATACGGTAATTGCAAAGCCATCAGGTCAAACTCCAGTTATAGCAAATTTTGCGGTAAAATTAATGCATAAAGCTGGGTTACCAAAATCGGCCTTGCATCTTGTTATTACTTCCGGCAGTAATATTAATAAATATGCAGTTGCAGATGAAAGAATAGCAGGCGTTACTTTTACCGGATCTTGTGGGGCTGCACACTCTATTAATGCTACTTTATCTCAAAGAAAGACTGGGATAGTACCATTTATTGCAGAAACTGGCGGACAAAACGCAATGATAGTAGACAGTTCAGCCCTGCTTGAGCAAGTAACAGACGACGTCTTAACTTCAGCGTTTTATTCAGCTGGTCAAAGATGTTCGGCTCTTCGTATGCTTTATGTACAAGAAGAAATTTATGACGAATTATTTAAAATGTTAAAAGGCGCCACGGAACTTATTAAGGTTGGCGATACTTCAGACTTTTCGATGGATGTTGGGCCAGTAATTGATAAATCTGCTAAGGATATACTGGATGCACATATTGAGGATATGGGTAAAAAAGGATACAATATATACAAGCATCCTCAAAATGGCAAAATGAATAATGGTTACTATTTTTATCCCCATATTATTGAGGTAAAATCAATTAATGATATACCTGATGAAAAATTTGGCCCTATTCTTCATATCACTAAGTTTAAGTCTAAAAACCTTGATAAGGTTATTGATGAAATAAATAATTGTGGTTTTGGTTTAACCTTTGGGGTCCATTCCCGGGTGGAAGAAAAAATTGAATATATTAGATCAAAAGTACATGTAGGGAATTTTTATGCTAATAGATCAATTGTTGGAGCTAAGGTCGAATCACAACCATTTGGTGGAGAAAATAAATCTGGCACTGGATTTAAAGCTGGAGGTCCTAATTATTTATTACGATTCATGACAGAACGTACAGCATCTATAAATACTACAGCCTTTGGCGGTGATGTTGAGCTATTGAATAGCTAAATTTATTTAATAATTTAAGTGACTATAAGTGAATTAAATCAGAAAGCTTTTGCTCGCAAATTCCGTATTGTTTCCATGAGCACCCAGCACAAGCTTTATGAAATTTTTCGATTGTCATATTTTGTTTGATGCGGGTTTTTGCTTGTTTCCAGCTAATAGTTTCTTCGGTTTTTAAAGATAATATTTCTTTATGAGCCTGATCAAGTTTAACTATTTTTTCTTGAGATTTGCATATTATATCATCTACCTTATTAGGGCAAGGGGAGCATATACTATCCATATACTCCATTACTTCAATCAATGTGTCCTCATTATTATTTAATTCCTGGACAATTTTTTTGTAGTTTTTTATAAATCCAAGCGAATAACCCTTGCCAATAAAAGCAAGGGTGCACATAAAGTGATGGGGTCTAAATTTTATTGAGGCCATTTTTGATAAGTTTCACAGATGAACCTGTAAATATTGCTTTAACGATACCTGGTATAATAAAAGGATATAAACCAAACTCTAGAGCTTTTCCAATACCAACATATAAAGCAAGCTGCGGCAAGCCAATAATAAAGAGGCATGAAGAGCCAATAGCGCTATAAATGATTAATTTTGCCCAACTATCCTCGCCAAATTTTTCACGCATTGTTGTGACTACGTAAATGCATAATAGCATACCAAATATATATCCACCTGATGGTCCCATTAAAATATGTATACCACCTGAAAAGCCAGCAAATACTGGTGCTCCTAAAGCTCCTAGAATAATAAAACTAATCATAGTATATATTGCTTCCTTCTTTTCATAACAAAGAGCAATAACAAGTATACCAACGCTGTATAATGTTATAGGAACTGGCTTTAACGGTATTTGAACTTGGGCACATAGAAAAATTAATGCGACACCAAGCGTGATTCTAAGTAATTTGGAATTAATAGAGGGGGAAGAAATTTTGTTTATCAGAGCTTTCATAGTAACCTCTTGCAAATATGTATACGAATATTAGGGGTAAGTTAATAATTAGTCAAGCTATCTATTCGTTTTATTTTTACGATTTTACGACTATGGCTATAACTATTTTCCTTTATCTATTGGCTAAGTTAATTACAAAACAAACTTAAAAGTAGCCCCAACTCCGCTGCTTTCTGCTGTAATGGAACCTCCATGCGCTTCTATGGCTGCTTTGCATAAGGCTAGACCTACGCCGCGGCCTTCTGCTTTTGACTGGGTATTTGATCCCATCTTAAATGGGGTGAAAATGTCGTATAATTCTTCTTTAGGAATTCCTATGCCATTATCTTTTATTTTAAATTCAATTAAGCCTTTTTTCTTCAACAGCTCAACACAAATTATCCCTTCGCTACTAAATTTTATAGAGTTTATTAATAGGTTATCCACTACTTGCCTCATATAATTAGGATCAACTGAAATTAGTATCTCTGTATCAATCTTCAATACAAAGTCTATCTTTTTATTGTCTAAATATATTTTTCGGCAATTGTTAATCCTATCTTCGACCAGCTCTCCTAAATTGATTTTCTTTTTATCCAGCTCTATTTTTTTCGCCTCAAGCGTCGCCAGATCCAGCATGTTCATAATCATTGATGACAGACGATTCGAGTTCTTGTACACCTCGTCTGATAACATCTTCAGCTGGTTCTCATTTAACTTACCCAGGCCATCATTTAACATCTCAGCAAAGTTCATCACATTACCTACCGGCAGACGAAGTTCATGATTCACATTATTCAATATCCTCTGCGCCGTAGCCCCTAGCCGCTCAATCTCTTTCTCCTGATCCGATATACGCTCAGAGTAATGTATTACCGTTTCATTTAAATCAGATACCTTCGTTTCCAAATGCGTTACCTCTTCTTCCAAAACATCTACTTTTGCTTCAGTTGCTTCTTGATGGTCTTGTTTTGGCTTAAAAAAGGCGATTAAGATACTACTTATTAAAAGAGATGCATACATAATTTTAAATTGTAATGTACCAAAATCTTCTGAGTCCAATCTTGTATCTGCAAACCATTCAAAAAATTTTATACTCAAATATATACCTAAAACCATCAAAATTAGAGATAATTGCCACCTTACCAACATTGATAAAACGACTGCACTTAAAAGGAAAATCATAAGTTGGAATTCTTTAAAATTACTGATAATTAAAAGTAAACAACTAATAAATATTAAAGTATAGAATAACCCAATAAGCCATATAATTGATTCAAAACTATTTTTTCTAAAATATTTTGGTAAAATAGGGTATATTAAAAATACGGCAGCAACGAATAATACTGTATGATATATAGTTTGAATAATTAAACTATATTGAAATCTAATCTCAATTGGCATGGAATACATTGAAGAAAATACTGCAATTATTATAAAAATACCTGCAAGCGTGAAGTTAGAATCTCTTTCTGGACTATTTTTATTACAAAACTCTAAAAACTGAAAACTAACTATTTTTCTAAGAAATTTTTTACGGTTTAATTTCCTTTGCTCAACAAATTGGTTAAACGATTCTTTATCAGCTATCCCTACCCAACCGCCAGGTTGTTTCATGAAATAATGGCTACCGAAGAGGAAAAGTACATTCGCAAATACGCCGGGTGCAATACTGTTTACTGATGTAAAGTTTAAACTGATAAATAACACTGTTATAAACCCAGCACACATTCCGATTATTACTGATTTTTCAGAGCTTCTGAACCCCAGTATTCCTAAAATAAACGCTGGTGTCACTATTGGCATATAAAAGCTGAAAGTAAAAATAATTAGATCTAAAATTCCAGGAAAAAATATTGCTGGTGCAATTGCAATAACACCTATAACAACTGCAGAAACCCTTGCAATTATCATTTCATTACCTTTAACAAATTTTAAATTTAATTGAGAAAAAATATCATTTGAAATAAGGATAGAAGATGAATTTATATATGAATCTGCAGTTGACATAACCATTGCAGTAATTCCAACAAGAGTTAGCCCTATTAACCCTGGGTAAGAATATTTTTGTATAGTATAGCTAATTAACTGGTTCGTTTCTAAATTTTGGTTAGAAGATAAAAGCAATATTCCTATCCAGTACATGCATATTGCTATTGCTATGTATATAAAGGCCGCTCTTGAAAAAAGAGTTTGTACTTGCTGAATATCTTTAGACATAGCTATACGCTGAAAAGCAGCAGGATCAAGGCTGGGAATTAAAAAGAAAAACAATAAAGCTAGCCAGCTGTAAAATTTTGCATTTTCCGGATCAAGTATGTTATTTAAATCAAAATTAGGATTAGTACTTAACGTTTTTATTATTACCGTTGGGGCATCAAGCGTTCCCCAAACCAAAAGCGCTAAACCTGGAACAAAAATACAAAAAGCGAATAATTGGATTATATCAGTAAATGTTACCGCTTTAATACCACTATAACTTGAATATATTATAACTATTGCAGCACTAGCTAGTGTTGTATGTAGTGCATCAACTCCTGTAAAGTAGCTAAATAATCCCGAAGATACCTTGAATTGCACTGAAATAAAACCAATAGTACCAATTACCCCCGAAATGGCAGTAATTATCCTTACATTCTTGCCATATATTCTTCCCATTGCCTCAGCAATCGAAGCGCTGCCAAGGAATTCTTTCATCCTCGGAGCTAAAATATATGCTACTATAAGAAACGAAAGGAGCTCAAAAATACCAGTAGAAATATAGTATAAACCTCTGTTATAAGATTCAGATACTTTGATTGCGAGACTACTACCACCAATCCAAGTTGCAACTAGAGTGGCTATTAAAGTGCTAGTGTTAAAATTCCTGCCACCTAAAGCATAGTCCTTAATATTTTTAACACCCCTTCCGTAGTATAAACCAACGCATAAATTAAGAATTAAAAATGCAACTACAATAGTGACGTCTATATTAAAATTCATATAAATTCTATTTATTGTTTAATTTCCATATACTAACTTAATATACCTACCTTTTCTATACCAAAAACCTAAACCTAGCTCCCCTGCCGCCTTTGCTCTCTACCGTGATGGAGCCGCCGTGGGCTTCTAGGGCGGCTTTGCATAGGGCTAGGCCTACGCCGCGGCCTTCTGCTTTTGATGCGGTATTTGAGCCCATCTTAAACGGGGTGAAGATGTCGTATAGTTCCTCGCGCGGGATGCCTATTCCGTCGTCCTCGATCACGAACTCTACGAAATTCCCCTTGCGCAGCGCGCTGATTCTAATTGTGCCTTGGGTACTGAAATTTATTGCGTTTATCACCAAATTATCTACCGTCTGGCGCATATAGTTTGGATCTATTTTGATTAGCAAATCTTCCTCTATTCGCATCTCAAAATCTATATGCTTTTTCCCTAAATACATTTTGCGGCACAATTGAACCCTATCACGCACCAGCTCGCTGAAGTTTATCGTGCTTTTGCTCAGCTCTATTTTTTTCGCCTCAAGCGTCGCCAGATCCAGCATGTTCATAATCATTGATGACAGACGATTCGAGTTCTTGTACACCTCGTCTGATAACATCTTCAGCTGGTTCTCATTTAACTTACCCAGGCCATCATTTAACATCTCAGCAAAGTTCATCACATTACCTACCGGCAGACGAAGTTCATGATTCACATTATTCAATATCCTCTGCGCCGTAGCCCCTAGCCGCTCAATCTCTTTCTCCTGATCCGATATACGCTCAGAGTAATGTATTACCGTTTCATTTAAATCAGATACCTTCGTTTCCAAATGCGTTACCTCTTCTTCCAAAACATCTACTTTTGCTTCAGTCGCTTCTTGATGATCTTGTTTGCTTTTTAGTATTGTTAAAGAAAAACTAGCAAAAATAAATAGTAAATATAGTAGCTTTATTTTTGCATCTTCAATATTCTCAGGAACCAAATCATCAAAAAAGTTCTGATAAAGGGAAAATGAAAGCCATAGCCCTAAAGGAATCATTAAAAAAGCTGTTCTCCAACCCAACAATATTGGTATTGTGATTAGATGTATTGTAAAAATAGTTAAGGATGTATATGAAAATTCCGTTAAGAAAGTCAACCAACTACTAACTAATAATAAATTAAATAATACAGATATAAACCAAATAATTCCTATATATAGGCTTTGAACTTTTGTTACCCATAAAACGCTACAGAAAAAAATGACAGAAATAGATAGTACAATTATTGTGGCAGAGTTAATTAAATAATTATGTTTTTGGTATATAAGCTTGTCTATGCACAATATTGAAATAAATAAAAGGGCTAAATTAATAGCAAAATAAATATACATTGAAGCAAATTTAGGCTTGATATTTTTAAAATACATTTTATAAAAACTAAAATTCACTATATTTGTAAGTAGGCTATGAAAAGAATTTAGTAATAACTTCCTCTTTCTTGTTCTATTATCAATTACTCTATTAAATTCAACATTATTTTTATTATCAATCCATCCTCCTGTTGAACCAGTACTATAATGCAATATTAGCAAACAAAATAAATTAGATAACATACCAGGTATTAAACTATCCGTTTCTGAAAAAAGTTTAAACCAGATGACTGTACAAAACCCAGCAAACATACCTAAAAGAACATTCTTACTAGTACTACGAAATCCAAATACCGCCAGTAAAAATGGAACGGAAACTATAGGCAAGTAGAAACTATAAGTTGTTAAAATCAAATCTAATAAGCTATTAGAATATACACTAAGTATTAATGCAATAAGCCCTACAATAATAGCTGAAATACGTGTAACAAAAAGTTCACTTTCACTATCAAACTTAACACCAATCGGTTTTAGTAAATCATTTATCAAAAGAACCGAAGAAGAGTTAATGTAAGAATCGGAAGTCGACATAGCCATTGCCAAAATTCCTATTAGAAAGATACCTTTAAATCCAGCGCTTAAATAATTATCAAATATATACGGAATAATATTATTTGCATTTAAGTCTTCAATACCACTTGATAATAATAATAAACCAATTAAATACAATACTAAATATTGGCAACAAAACATAATCAAACCTGCAGCAGTAAACGCTTTAGAAGCTTGACTAATATCTTTAGCCATAGATATTCTTTGAAAAACTGTTGGATCGAAAGCTGGTATAATAAAAAACAAGAATAAAATGATATTATTACTGAAAGTTGGGCTCCTAAAGTCAAAAAGCTGTGAATAATCAAAAATTGGATTAGTAGAAAGAGTATTGTAAATAGGTTGATTATTATCAAATGATTGCCAAATAATAAAAGCTACTGTTGGTATAACCACACCAAATGTAACAAATTGAATTACATCAGTAAATGTTATAGCCCGAATACCGCCTACTGCAGAATATGAAATAACTATCATTGAGCTTAAAATTAATGCTATTGAGCTTGATACTCCAAGGAGGTAACTTACCATTGAAGATAGAATCACAAATTGTATTGCAATACTTCCTATAGCAGGTATTATGCCTGAAATTGCACTAATTATCCTAACTTGTTTTCCATAAAGACTTCCCATAGATTCAGCAATCGATAGGGACCCCAAAAATCTGGCCATTCTCGGTATCATTATATAACCCAGCAACAAAAAGCTTACAGCATCCGATAGACCAGGCACCATAAAAAAAACACCCATTTCTGTACTGTCAAAAGTGGCTATACCAATACTATTACCACCAATCCAAGTTGCAATTATAGTGGCTATTAAAGTGCCAGTGTTAAAATTCCTGCCACCTAAAGCATAGTCCTTAATATTCTTAACGCCCCTTCCGTAGTATAAACCAACGCATAAGTTAAGAATCAAAAATGCACTTACAATAGCAACATCGATATTAAAATTCATAATCTTTTAAACAGTTAAACTAATTATTAATAAGCTTATTATGTTTACTTTCGGATAGTTAGTCAATTTTAATGTAATACTACTCTAAGATAAAAATAAGTTATTAATATAAAAAAGAAACATTAAAGAAAGAACGGCTTCTTATAGTTAATACCAACTGGTTTAGCTAGCATTATTTCGCATGCAACTTAAAGTTTATTGAGCATAATTATTATTTTTATGATTCTGAGGCTTGTGGTATTGATATATGAAAAATTATTAATTAATGAGCATCAAGGTTTTAGGTCACAATGAAAGCTATAGTAACTTCTTCTTAGAACTAAAATAAATGGGAATGTATAATATTTAAAAATTGAAATCTTATCAGTCTATTTATGCTTTTTCGCTTCAGATTCAAGAAGCAAAGGGATTCCGTTAACTACTGGATATTCTAAATTAGCTTCTTTACTGATTAAAATGTTTCTTTTTGCATCATATTCAAGTTTTCCACCAGAAACAGGGCATGTAATTATTTTCAGAAGTTCGGCTGATAAATTCATAAAGTTATTATAAAAACTAGAAATTAGCCTAAATTCTTAGCGCTTCCCCAAGGCAGAGGCATACCATTTTGGTTAACAACAACTTCGCCAGAATCTTCATATTCTGCACCAAAAAATGATTGTGTGTTTGTTATTAATTTTACCGGCTTAATTTTTTTACCATTATGGAAATACTCTTTTGCCTGGCCTCTTCCTTCAGGGTTATTTTTTGAGGCTATTTTTGCTTTACCCATAATTTTTCGTCATTTAGGTTTAATATTAGCCGCAGCATAAGTATTTTTTTACAGGAAGTCAAGAAAAAAGTTTGCCAATTCCACTACGCATCAGAGACTTTGGATCCATTTTCGACGCTTTTTTCATCATAGTGCTGATTTGTTTAAATTGCTTCAAAAGCGTATTTACTTGCTGAACAGTTGTACCTGAGCCACTTGCAACTCTTTTTTTTCTTGATGCATTTAAAAGGTCTGGATTACGTCTTTCTTTTTTGGTCATAGAAAGGACTATCGCTTCTTGCATGTTAAGCATTTTATCTCCATCTACACTAGTCCCTAGCTTATCAGCGAATTTTGAAACTCCTGGAAGCATACTCAACATACTGCCAAAACCTCCTAACTTTCTGATAGTTTTGATTTGTGAAATATAATCATTTAAATCAAACTTGCCTTTTTTAAGTCTTGCAGCAGATTTTTCAGCTTCTTTTTGATCAATGACACTAGCTGCTTTCTCGACAAAAGAAACGATATCTCCCATATCAAGGATACGAGAAGTTATACGCTTCGCATCGAATTCCTCAAAATCTTTTGGTTTTTCACCAGTACTTAAGAACTTAATTGGTTTTCCCGTTACATGGCGTACGCTCAGCGCGGCTCCGCCTCTTGAATCACCATCTATCCTAGATAAAATAACTCCAGATATATTAAGTTTTTCTTCAAAAGTACTCGCGACAGTAATAGCATCTTGACCAATCATTGAATCAATAACTAGCAGAGTCTCTGTGGGGTTAATCATTTGCTTAACAGAAGCTACTTCTGCAATCATCTCTTCGTCTATATGCAAACGGCCAGCGCTATCGTAAATCACTACATCATAGCCAAGAAGCTTGGATTCAGATATTGCGCGCTTTGTGATTTCTAGGGGTTTTTGTTCTTTTATAATTGGCAAAGATTCAACGCCGATATCTTTTGCTAAAACTTCCAGCTGATCTTGCGCTGCTGGTCTATATGTATCAAGAGATACTAAAAGAACTTTCTTATTCTGATTTTTTAGTTTCAAAGCTAGTTTTGCACTTGCTGTTGTCTTACCACTTCCTTGCAAGCCTACTATCAATAAATTAACTGGCGGAGTGCTGCTTAAATTTAATTTTGATTCATTTTCGTCTGGCGCTAAAAAACTCACCATTTCATCATTAATAATCTTAATCACCATCTGAGCAGGCGATACAGACTTTATAACTTCTTGTCCCTTTGCTTTTTCCTTCACATTTGCAATAAATTCACGAACAACGGGCAGAGCAACATCAGCCTCTAGCAACGCAACTCGAATATCACGCATTGCGGAATCAATTTGTTCCTCACTTAGCGCACCAGTACCTTTAATTTTATCGAAAATTTTTGTAAGATTTTGTGTTAACGTTTGAAACATATGATTTATATAAATATATTTGAGTTTAAAAACTAAAATATGCTATAATAGCTGTAATTTCAAGTGATACCGGACATAATATATATATGATCACAATCGACTCAAAAACACAATGCATCACCGGGACAACTAAGCCTAAAAAAGCATCCAATAAAAATACAAATTCAAAGTTTCTATCTAGTCAAAAAGCACAAGAAGGTTCCAATGGAGAGGCAGTAAGTAATATTGCCGATATTGGAGGAATGTTATTTTTACAAGAAATCGATCAGAGAGCGGAAGATCAGCAAAACCTTGAAGAATTCAGCAAACAAGCATTTGATACACTTAAACACCTCCAAATTGATCTGCTATGCGGGAATATTAAAGGACGCCACTTGCATAACCTAAAAGATGCGTTAAAAGGTAGTAAATTTATTATAGAAATCCCAGAGCTTGCTGAAATTGCTGAGGAAATTGATTTACGCTTGCAGGTAGAAATAGCAAAAATAGAAGTGAATCAGAAACAATAAAAAATGATATAAAAGTCACAGAATTTTGCTTAATTGGTTAATTATATTAATCATTATTTTTCAATAACCGTCTTAATGTTAATGTTATTTTGTAATAAGTTAATAGGGAAAAAATAATGTTTAAAAATAATCAAAACGGTTGGGTTGCTGTAAAAAATTTTTTTGGGATTGGTTCCAAAACAAAAACAACTAAAACCTGCGCCAACTTTAAAGTATCTAGTTCGGATTCACAAAGCCTGAAAAGCGAAATTAGCAAAACAATATCTGCAGCATCTAAAAATATGCTAGAACAAGCTTTTTTAGATAATATCAATTTTGCTCAGGAATGTAATCACAAATTAGGATGTGTTTGTATGGGTGATTCTGACGGCGAGGAGCAATAGGCCTCAATTAAGTGGTGAAAAAGTTGTTTTTGGCAACGCTATAGTAAATTATCGCTTCCTACAAATAATGTATATAATTGTGACTGCGGCTAAGATATAGCAATAATAAACCTTACCTATTACGCTCAAAGGCGAAATATGCGCTATTGTACATATAAGTAAAATCTGTGCGCCGTGTGGTATTATGCCCTGAAACACACAAGAAAAAATATCAAGCCAAGCGGCGGTTTCATGAGGTTTTATCTTATATTTTTCTGCTAATTCTTTAGCAATTTCGCCAGAAAAAATAATTGCTACTACATTATTTGCAAGCAGAATATCAAACAGCGAAACTAGTAAAGATATAAGCAGTTCCGCTGCTTTTTTACCTGCATTTTTTGGTAATAATTTTGCTATATTTTGCGCAAGCTCTTTTGAATTTTGGTTGGACAATCCAGATAACGCACCGATCAATATTGAAAGGAGCATTATCTCATGCATTTCATGAAATCCCTTTGATATATCTTGAGCAAATTGCATTATATTATAATCAACGATAACTGCTCCAATGAAGCCTGAAAATATAAGCGAGGTAACCAGTACAATAAAAACATTTACTCCAATAGCAGCTAAAATAATCAAAAAGATATATGGCAAAATTAGTAATAATTGATAATCGCGATTTACAATGTCAATATCGGGACCATCAGAAAATGCAAGTATTGTCACTGTAATAATAGAAGCAACTATAGCAACTTTAAAATTCAGCTTTAGTTTTTCTTTTAGGTTAGCCTTTTGCGAAGTAATTGACGCAATTGTAGTATCAGATATAACCGACATATTATCGCCAAACATAGCACCACCCACGAGCGAGGCAGCGCCAATTTCTATACCAAAAGCTCCTTGATTACTCAGTTGAGTTACAAGGCTCGCAAGAGCAGCAATAGTTCCCATAGAAGTACCAATAGCAGTTGAAATAATGGCGCTAATGATAAATACTCCTATAAGCAGGAAATCTTCTGGCGTAACTGACAAAGCAAAGTTTACTGTTGATTCAACGCTGCCAATGGATTTTGTAACACTACTAAGTGCCCCTGCTAGCATAAACACAATACACATAGTTATAATGTCAGGATGCCGCGCTCCATCTAAAAAATTAGACATTGTTTGCTTAGTATTATTTTTATGCATGATCCAAGCAACGATTATAGAAGGTAATATAGCTGCTGTTGGTGGAATTTGGTAAAAAGCATTCTCAATACCCTGCATTGAATAGTAAATTCCAGATCCAAAAAAGATTGAAACAAACAATAAAATAGGTATAAAATTTATAAAAATTGACATAGCAAACATTTAAAAATATAGGCACGAAGGATATCATACTATAGAGGAAAAACAAAGATATCTGAAGTTTTTTATCCGTAAAACTATAAATTTCTGGGCATAGTTTTTGTTTTGGTATAACCTTGGTTGGCTTGAAAAGATTTTAATAAAATAGGCCAATAACTTAACTATGCCGACACTAGAATATAATAATTTTGATTTTAATTCGCCTAAATTCAAAAAATCAGAACAAGTAGCTAGTAATGCTGCTGAATTAACTATTGATTCAATAAAAAATGGCTCTCCATATTATAATATTTTTTCCATAGATTTATCTATAGCTATGGCAAATGCTTGTCAGAACTATGCTAATGAGATTAAGGCTAATTTTTCTGATCTAATAGTAATCGGAATGGGTGGAGCGGTTTTAAACCCCCAATCTTTAGTCAACTTATGCCACTATAATCAATCAAACATTAACATACATTTTTTGCATAATACTGATCCTTTTTATTTGCAAAGTTTATTTAAAAAAATCTCCTTAAAAAAGTGTGCAGTTCTGGCAATTAGCAATTCAGGAGATACTTTAGAGACTAACTCTTTAGTAGGTGTGATGATTTCTGAATATAAAAAGGCTGGTATCGAAGATTTAGGAAAGAATTTTTATTTTATAACTAATCTTAAGTCTGGCATACTGCATGGAATCGCTAAAAAAATTAATGCAAAATTAATTGCGCATCAAGAGCAAATAAGCGGAAGATATTCGGGGTTATCAAACGTTACTAGCTTCATCGCCCAAATAGCAGGAATCGATATTAGAGCTTTTTTTGATGGAGCGGCAAGCGTTATTGACAATTTTATAAAAGAAGGAGCTAAAAGCTCTCCTGCGCGTTCAGCAGCATCAATACATGGAGCTGGCTTGGAGCTGATGGTAAATATTGGATATTTGCAGAGCTTTAGTGTTTATTTAGAATGGTATTCACAAATTATTGCAGAATCAATTGGCAAAAACGGAGGAGGTATAACTCCAATTAGGGGGCTTGGGCCAAATGATCAACATAGCATGATGCAGCTTTATTTAGACGGAAAGAAGGATAAATTATATAGCTTATTTTATGTAAATGACTTGCCTAAAGATTTCAGGACTAGTGATATTAACGAATTAGGTTATATGTCAAACAAGGCTTTAAGCGATATCAATACAGCAAATTTTGAAGCCACGAAACTTGCATTAATAAAGAACGGTTTACCAGTCAGAACTATTATTTTAGAAGATCTCTCAGCAAAATCTATAGGTCAGCTGACGGCCCACTCTATGCTAGAAATTATAACTTTGTGCAATATGTTTAAAATAAACCCATTTGACCAACCAGGAGTCGAGCTTATTAAAAAAGAATCCAGAATATTAGTCCAGAAACTAGAAAGTAATTCTTAGCGAAATAACATAACGGGTATTTCGGACTTACGAATCAGCGATGTAGTTGTACTGCCTAATATTAGACTGCGGATTTTGGAATGACCATAAGCGCCAATCGCTAATAAATCAATGCCGTGAGCTATAATATATTCAGCCACTGCGTCCTCAACAGATATGCCTTGCTTAAAATGAATATGAACCTTAAAGCCTGACATTTTTAATTTTTCTTCAGCTTGCTTTAGTATTTCCTGCGCTTCTGGTGTTGCATCAGCTACTTTCAATACATGGCATTCCAGTCCTTTAAGAAGGGTATTGCTGGAAACATATTCCACTGCCTTATTTGCAGATGGACTGCCATCATAGGCTATCAGGAACTTTTTTATTGGGTTTATTTCTTGCGTTGCTACCAGTAATGGTTTGTGTATGGCGCGTGCAACACGCTCTAGATTGGATCCTAGGTGACCAGATGCCGTATGATAATGTTCACCACGTTTTCCCATAACTATAAATTCGGCCTGTGATTCGAATTCTTGAATAGTTTCTACCAGCGAGCCGCGACGATGAAGTATTTCTGGTTGCGTATTAACACCTTTGGCATCCAGCACTTCTTTCGCATGCTCTAGCATCAATTGGCCTTTCTTCAATTCTAGTTTGCCGTGCTCTTCGTCAAGCTTGGTAAGTTCTTCTAATAGACTTGATTTTACGCCAATCCCAATATGCCCAGTCATGTCCGTTTTTGCTTCCATTTCGGAATGTGGTGCTACTACGTGCAGCAGGGAAACTGCAAGCCCCGTACGCCTATAAATCCATGCGCTTAAATGACTGACGCTGTCAGCATACCCAGATCCGTCTATACATGCGATAATCTTGCCCATAATTTTTCCCTTTTTTTAATGTTTTAGCATTAGTTCCATAGCATCTGGCTTGTCTTGTATTCCTAGCTTTTCAACAATTGTTGCACTTGCTTCGTTCATGCCAAGAATTTCTACTTCCGTCCCTTCACGGCGGAATTTTAGCGCCACCTTATCAAGGGCCCCAACCCCCGTTAAGTCCCAGAAATGGGCTTGACTCATATCGATTGTAACTTTTTCAATCACTTCTTTGAAGTCAAACTGTGCTACAAAGTTTTCCGCGGAAGCAAAAAAGATTTGCCCATATACGCGGTAAATGCGATGTTTACCTTCTTTTATTATCTCAGAACGAACCATCATAAGATGCGAGACTTTTTTAGCAAAGAACAAAGCACTCATCAGCACGCCTATAAACACACCCAGTGCAAGGTTATGAGTAGCAACTACTACAACCACTGTTACTAACATCACAAGGCTTGATGTTTTTGGGTGGATGCGGAGATTTTTGATAGATGACCAGTTAAATGTACCGATTGACACCATAATCATCACCGCCACAAGTGCTGCCATAGGAATTTGTTTTACCCATTCGGCTAAAACCAGAATTAAGAATAACAAAAAAGCTCCAGCAAAGAAAGTGGAGAGCCTACCACGCCCACCAGATTTAACGTTAATCACTGATTGACCAATCATCGCGCAACCTGCCATACCACCGAAGAAACCTGCAACAATATTGGCTATACCTTGCCCAGCACATTCGCGGTTTTTCTGACTAGGTGTGTCAGTTAAATCATCGACAATCACCGCTGTCATCAGCGATTCCAGCAAACCAACAGCTGCCAACGTCACTGAATAAGGCAAGATAATCATTAATGTTTCAAAGCTCAGCGGTATATCCGGAACCAAGAACATCGGCAATGTATCAGGCAATTGCCCCATATCACCAACCGCGCGTAAATCAAGCCCTACAAACATATTGAAGGCTGTCAGCACCACAATTGCCACCAATGGCGAGGGTATTGCTTTGGTAATATATGGAAAACCATAAATAATACCGAGGCCTGCAGCGACCATTGTATACATTTGCCAGCCCGCGCCTGTAAACTCAGGCAGTTGTGCAAGGAAAATTAGGATAGCCAGCGCATTAACAAAACCAACAACTACTGATCTTGAAACAAAACGAAGCAGAGAGCCTAATTTCAAAGCACCAGCTACAATTTGAATGAACCCGGTCAGGACCGTTGCCGCTAGAAGATATTCTAATCCGTTTTCTTTCACCAATGTCACCATTACTAGAGCCATTGCACCGGTAGCAGCAGAAATCATGCCCACACGACCGCCAACGATAGCAACCACTACTGAAATGCAAAAGGAAGAATATAAACCCACCTTAGGATCAACACCAGCTATAATAGAAAATGCAATAGCTTCAGGAATCAACGCAAGCGCGACAACCATACCAGATAAAAGATCACCACGAATATTAGAGAACCACTCAGCTCGAATACGAGACTCAGACATAATACACCTTAAATATATGTTTCACAAAGCGCCGGAATTACATCGTTTTGCGAAAACAAGGCGCGTTTTTAATCTAATTAAAGGTTGATATTTTATCGCTAAAATAAAAAAAATCAAGTAACGTGTCTAGCTTTTAAGCATTTCTAACAAATCTTGACTACGTGCGCGCAATCTGGTATAAAACTTTTTACTTAATTATTTGGTGAATTTTAACTTAAAGAATATGATAAAAATTTACGTTACAAAAATATTATCATCTTTTTCTCTGCTTAGCATCCTGCTGGCGGCATAGCTGCTGTCAACTTAACTTTTCTAAAATTTTTATTATTTTTTTATTAGTTTCTACAGTTTTTACTCTGTAGAATGCATTTTTTATGAATAGATTTTTTTCATTAGAGGAAATTAAAATGAAATCAGAAGAAAAAACAAAATTTATTTCAATAATGGTATGGTTTTGTATTACAATGTTTTACTGTTATCAGTACATTTTGCGCGCACTTCCAAATATCATCATGCCAGATATTATGAATAAATATAGTATAGGCGCGACTGAATTTAGCTCATTTGCAGGTATGTATTATATAGGTTATGTTATAGTCCATATTCCGATTGGTATCTTGCTGAGTAGGCTTGGTGCCAAGATAGTTCTACCGGCTTGTATTGCACTAACTGCAATTGGCCTCGTACCTTTAGCATATTTTGATAATTGGGCTGCTGTTATAATTGGTAGAATCATTACGGGTATTGGATCATCTGCGGCAATTGTTGGGGCTTTGCAAATATTTCGTATTATTTATCCCGATAAATTTTCCAGAATGTTAGGAATTATGGTGTTTTTTGGTTTGATTACAGTTGTATATGCTGGTTCGCCAATTGCAAATGTGATCACAATAATAGGTATTGATACAGCTATTGGCGTCTTATTATATTCAGGTATTGCGCTTGCTTTTTTTACCTATTTCTTAATGCCAAATTCAGCTGGGGAAACTTCTAATTCTAGTATTTTAATAGACATAAAGGCTACCCTTGGAAATCCAAAGATAATTACTGCTAGTTTATTAGCTGGCTTTATGGTTGGACCTTTGGAAGGATTCGCTGATGCTTGGGGTAGTGCTTTTATGATTTCAGTATATAATATTGAGAAATCAGCCGCTGACTCGATTACACTATCAGTATTTTTAGGAATGTGTATTGGTTGTATTATCCTTCCATATATTGCCGATAAAACAAGAATGTATTTTGGCGTGACTATAGCGTCAGGCATTGCAATGATTCTTTGTTTTATCCATATATTAAGTGGTAGCGCAACCGCAAGCACTTTGTATTATGCATGTATAGTTTCTGGTGTATTTTGTGCTTACCAGGTAGTAATTATTTCTAAGATTGCAACTTTTGTTTCCGAAGAAAGAAGTGGTGTTGCTGCAGCTATTGCAAACATGATTATTATGACGTTTGGCCTAGTATTTCATAAATTCATTGGTATTACATTAGATTGGCAGTGGAAAGGTAAGATGCTTCAAAGTATTAAATTATATGAAGCAGAAGCTTTCATAAACAGCATTTCCATTATCCCAGCAGCAACAGCTATCGCTGTTATAGGTTTTATAGCGATGGTAATGACAAATATTATACGAGTCAAATTAATGAAAAATAGCTAAAAAGCTTGTATATATAAATTTTCCATATCTGACTAGACTTATAGTTATTCAATTTGAATTTGGGCTTTAGCGCAATGAGTCGAAGCCTATATCTAATAGGTGAAAGGGCGAGCAACAACGTACCAACTTCAAAGTGAATGACTATAGTGCAAGATAAATTAATGATATTCTTAACCATGAAAAAAAGCATATTTTTTCTATTAATACTAGTTATTGGCACATTTTGCCTGTATACAATTTTTAAGAATATTACTATGGAAATTAACCCAAAAGAAGCAGCTAAACTTCGTGATGAATTACACAACTTAGATATACATGGTTCTGATGATCGCGAGGTATATTACGAAAAATTATATTATATCATAGCAAGCGGTGAAGGCTTTTCTTCCAAAATTTATAGAGACAGCAAAGACATATTGACTATAGGATATGGTTTTAATATGGATAGAGGGAATGCGTCTAGAAATGAGTAGAACCAAATATTTAAAGGCTTGGTATCTTTTGAAGAAGCAAAAAAAAGAGAGCTAGAGATAACTAAAAAACAAGCTCGGATGCTTAAAAGATATGGAGTAGAAAAAAGAGAAATAGCAAAATTAGGTGGTACAGACAGGATACCATCAGCAGATTTTCCAAAAATCAATAATTTTTTTAACTTAATTAAAACAATTGTTGATTTATGTTAATTTTACTATTAATATAAAAACCTAGCATTAAATAATTAATTAAACCTAAAAAGGTATTTTATGAAGATTTCAATTAGCGACTTGAGAAAATATTTAGAAGAAAACAAAGATGCAACATCAATTGACCTAAGCAGCAAAAGTATAGACGATGAAGGGATTGTTATAATTAGTAATTTTTTAAAAAATAACACAGTTTTAAGAAATCTAAATCTTACTAACAACAATATAGTGAACATAAAGCCCCTAGCCGAAGTTCTCAGTAATAAACATAACTTAAAATCACTAGACCTTACCAATAACAAGATGTCGGATATAGATTATTTAGCCAAAGTCCTCAGTAATAACAAAGGTTTAACATCTTTAAACCTTTGTCTTAATAGCATCGAGAATTTAGAAGTATTTAGTGATGCACTTAAGACTAATAGTACTTTAGAAAATCTAAATCTTAGTGGTAATCTCATAGTAAATGTAGATCCTTTAATTAATGCCCTTGATAGAAATAAAGATTTAATAGATTTAAATCTTAATCTTATAAGAGCATCTGACGACAAAGTAAAAAATATAGAAAATTTAATTCAAAATAATATCAAACATCAAAGTACTAAGGAACAATACTCAAAAAACGAGGAAAAAATTGGTGATGATTATGTAAAAAATAACGAGCCAATTAAGGCATTGTCCGCCTACATCAAAGCGCTAAAAATAGATAGAAAATTAGTGCCTATCTATGAAAAAATTGGCGATATACTGATTGACAAAGAGAAGTATAATACAGCTCTTGACTTTTTTAAAGTAGGATCTCAAATTAGCAAAGTAAATTTTTGCTACGATAAATTAATCGCGAACTCTTCGAGCAAAGAGCAAAAATTAAGACTCTTAGAAGAAAAAGGAGACTATGCGGCATCTGTCGGAGAATTCGATAGTGCTATAAAATATTATAACAGAGCCACAGAGTTGACTTATGATGTAGGAATAAGGAAAAATTTGGCAGAAAAAAAATTGCTACTTGGAAATAATGACAAATTTTTCAATGACACGACAGAAGCCATAGAATCAGGCGAGTTCTTCAAATATGATTTAGTAGATTTAGATAATATAACTTCAAATAATACAGACCTACTACTACTGGGTTATTTGTAAACTTTATTGGCTATTAAACCTAATATCTCATACTCAATCGCTTATTCATAAGTGATTGAGTATGAGGTAACACCAACTCCAATAGTGGTTTAACTTGAATTCATGGTGGACGCGAAAAATTAAAGCCAAATTTAAATTACATTATTATAATAAACTTCCTATTATTAGACATATAGCAAAAGAACTCGCAAAAATATATGAACTATATTGGAGTAAAATGCGGCTCAATAAGAGGGCTGTATTAACAGATTTATATTATCAGCATCCAAAACTTGCAGATGATAAGACAAGAATATCCACTAATTTAAAAGAATATTATAGAACAGGTAGCTCGGATTATTTAGAATTAGCTATAAGCGAAGTAAAATTATATTCAAGCTATTCAAAAATCCCCTAGAACGAATAGGGTTACAGAATCGAAATGACATAAGAGCGATTATCTTAGACTCAAGGAGGTGTCCTTTATACTCAAATCCACATGATGGACTAATTCCAGAAGAAAAGAAAATTGAAATTATTTTGGGAGAGACAGTTATTCCAAGAGAAATTAGCGCAAAATTTCCAGAAAGTAATAATTTAGGTGATTATTACATATAGAGAACCCGCGCGGATGATAAGGTAAGGCCTGCTCATCAAGGGCTTCAAGAAAAAGTTTTTAAGCATGAGCATAAGATAACGCACCCTGGCGATGATTATGGATGCAGGTGCCTATTGAGAAAAATTACCTATCCACGCTAAAGTAATAGAAACAAATAACAAAGAACACGACTTACCCCAGAAATAATAAGAAAATATATTACATTTACTAATTCCCAACATAAATATTACTAACTCCTATCTAGGCATTTACAGGCAAAGTTAGAAAGAAGTTTTAAAAAAGTGTTAGCTATAAAATCCTAGAAGAATAACCTTTATATAATTGGCGTGGTCTTGCTATTTTGAACTCGGGATCTTCCCAGAGTTCTTTCCATTGCGAAACCCAACCAGCTGTTCTTGCAACAGCAAATAATACTGTGAACATTTGCGGTGGAATTCCAAGCGCCTTGTAGATAATACCAGAATAAAAATCAACATTAGGGTATAATTTTCGGTCTATAAAATACGGATCATTTAATGCTATTTTTTCAAGTTCCATTGCAATGGAAAGCATAGGATTATCTTTAAGCTGGCCTAGCTCCTCCAGAACTTCTCTGCATGTATCTTTTAGCGCAGCAGCGCGGGGGTCATAATTTTTATAAACTCTATGACCAAACCCCATAAGCCTGAAAGGGTCGTCTTTATCCTTTGCTTTTTCAATAAATTGTGGGATATTTTTTACAGATCCGATTTCTGACAACATCCTGATTACCGCTTCATTAGCGCCACCGTGCGCTGGCCCCCAAAGGGATGCAATACCCGCACTAACGCAAGCAAAAGGATTTGGCCCAGACGAACCAGCGGTTCTTACAGTAGAGGTAGAAGCGTTTTGTTCGTGATCGGCGTGTAAAATAAAAATTTTATCAAGGGCTTTTGAAATTACTGAATTTTGCTTAAATTTTTTGTTTGGAGCGCCAAACATCATGTATAAGAAATTTTCTGTGAAAGAAAGGTCCTCATCCGGATAAACAAAGGCCTGTCCCATAGAATATTTATAAGTCATTGCTGCAATGGTGGGCATTTTTGCTATCATCCTAATAGCACAAAGCTCTCTTCCTTCTGGAGTATTCATGTCTATTGTATCATGATAAAAAGCAGACAATGAACCTACGACCGAAAGTATAACAGCCATTGGATGTGCTGAATGCCTGAATGCACCAAAGATATTACGTGTTTGTTCATTGACCATTGAGTGATGCGATATCTTTTTTCTAAAATCTGCATATTCAGTTTTACTTGGCAATTCCCCATTAAATAGTAAGTACGATACTTCTAGAAAGTCTTTGTTATCCGCCAAATCTTTGATTTCATAACCTCTATGCCTAAGTATACCGTTATTCCCGTCAATAAATGTGATAGACGATGTACATGATGCAGTTGACATAAATCCTGGGTCATAAGTGAAATAACCAGTTTCTTTATATAATTTTGTAACATCGATTACATCCGGTCCAATAGATGCCTTTCTAATTGGTAATTTAAAAGTTTTGTTTTTTATTTTGAGTTCTGCAAATTCATCATTCATATTTTTCTTGTGTGCATTAGTTGTAAATCAAGGTTATTCTATCAATTAATAATCCTATGTGATTTCTTATTCGCTTTGCAACTAAAACAATTAAGTTACTTATTTTCTTAGATATTATGTGATATTTCTAGGGCAATTAGAATTTACTAAGGTCATCTACTGTCTTAAAAATTCTTCTCTTTTTGCTTGATTTTTAAGACAGTAGATGACGCAGGGTAGGATTC